>JAQIBS010000127.1 GCA_027858965.1 Kiritimatiellia bacterium | reverse complement strand
GCAACGCGTCGCGCTTCTTAGTAAGCTTTGCTTTCTTTTTATTCATGTCAATAGTATAGAGCATAAATCATACTCTATACAATAACAAAACAAAAAAAGTCAAAATTAGAATTGCTGATATCCAATATTCAATATTCAACCGAATAAGTAAAAAGGGTTGAATATGTAATTACTGGAGGGACGGCGGTCCGCCGTCAACTATTTCACGTGAGGAGCGCGAGCTACACCCCTTTTGAATAATTTGAACATCAAAATTTTCGCTTTCGCTGAAAGGCGGAATATTGTACCTTATTAGCACAAATTCGGATTGAATGATAAACAAAGGGAAAAAATATGAAGAAAATGATGGTTATGGCGGCAGTATTATTTGCTGTTCTGGCAGCTTCGGCTGAAGATATTAAACTGGCAGTGCAGGCTTATACATTTCGTGATCGCTCGTTTGTCGAGACGGTTGAGACAGCCCAGCGGCTCGGTATTAAATACATAGAGATGTATCCTGGTCAGAAACTGGGTGGCGATATGGAAGGGAATACCGATTTTAAGAAGATTTCACCTGAGATGGTTATCAAGCTCAAAAAGTATATTGATAATTCGGGTATTAAGGTTGTCAGCTATGGTGTGACTGGTGCCGGAAGCGAAGCACAGTGGGATCAGATGGCGAAGTTTGCTCATGCAATCGGCATCAAAACAATTCAGATTGAGATCAGCAAAGACCGTAAAAAGTTTGATCTGGCCGAGAAAATGGCAGAGAAACATGATTTGACCATTGCCATTCATAACCATCGTCAGGATTGTGGTGCTCCTGAGGGCGTGTTGAAACAGCTGGAAGGCCGTGGACCGCGTATTGGTGCTGGTAGTGATATCGGCCATTGGATGCGTCGCGGAGTTGTTCCTCTGGATGGCGTTAAGCTGTTGAAAGGCAAATTTGTGACAATGCATCTGGTGGATGTTGAAAAGATAGCGGCAGATAAGCATATCCGCGATGTTCCTTATGGGACTGGCGCAGGCAACCTGAAAGTGGTCATGGATGAGCTGAAAAGCCAGGGTTTCAAGGGTTATGTGACCTGCGAGTATGAGCATATGTCACCCACTTTGGAAAAAGAGGTTGGTGAATGCGCTGTCTGGTTCCGTAAGTATCAGGCTGGGGCTTTATAATTTGTGAAAGTTGGATGAGGAACGCGGGATGTGAAAAGTCCTGCGTTCCCTCTTAGTTTTGCTGGCGGCATGGGGAGCTGCCGGTAAATTACAGTCGGCCTCTTTAGTGGCTGGACCGGGGGCTCATCATTCGGTCGCAGAGGCCTGCGACCCTCCAGAAATATTAGCGGCAAAGCCGCGCTGTTGTCGATGTCCTGTCGATGAACTTGAACCCATCAGCTTACCGTTTACAATTTACATAAATTCGGGGGATAAGATGTTTAGATTTAGCACAGTTCTTATTTGTTTTCTAATAATAGCCGCAAATGCGCTCGCTGTTCAATCCTGGAGCGAGAAGCAATGTGCCCTGGTTGAGGATGTTTATGTGCGTATTGATGCTGACCGCGATGCTATGCGGGCGGCAAATCCCGGTTGGAAGAATTTTAAGACTTTCTCTGAGCGTAATATAAGAGCTGATAAAGAGGTTCAGATCCGTGTCAAAATGGATGGAATTCGGAAAATATGGCTGGGGGCCTCTGGCAGGGAAGGAGTTTTTCTGGGGAATCCGGTCTGGGTTGATGTAGAGGGGAAAAAGACGCCGGTTACATTTTCAGCAAAGGCCCGCAAGGGTGGTGACGTTAACCGGGTGAAAATTCATCAGAAGGACAATAAAAAATGGAAGCCTGGCGATCGGATTAAAGCTGAGTTTGATTATGGAATTACAATCTGCAATGCACAGATTGAGGTGGATGTGCCTGAAGCAACCCTCTGGTTGGAGGCCGATACAGGCGCTGAGAGGAATCCGCGTTATGGTTCAATCTTATTTTTTGCTGAGCTGGAGCCCCGTTATCTTAAAAACGCCAAGTCAAAGACTGCATCGGCACAGATTACAGAGCAGGTCTATGAAATGTTCGATAGCACGCAGGACATTCTGGAACAGTGGCAGGAGCGCAGAGATAAGATTTGGTATAGTAATGTGCTTGCCTGCAGGCTTAACTCTTTGATCGGTCGTTATATTAAGGCGGCACCGGATGAAATGCGTGAAAAGGCTGGCAAATATAAAAATGCGACAGCAGAGAATTTTAAAGCATCCCGTTCGATTTATTATCTGGGGCAGGCACGCACCCGGCTGGAGCTCTGTCGTAAAACAGTCGAGCTGGTTTCCAATGAAGGTGGCTGTGTTCCCTGGGCTGTAGCGGAGATAGCAGCGCTGGATCAAAAGATTAAGGCATCCTTTGCTGCAGATGGGCTAGATGGACATGCGCTCTTTACAGAGGTCTTTCAATTACGACGGAAAATTCTGTTTGCTCATCCGGATCTGGCATTTAAAGATCTCTTTGTGAATATTAACCCGCCTACGATGTACAGCCATAACTGTGATCAGTATCTGGGGCGCCACAGCAGGATTGGCGATGGCCCCACTATTCTCTTCGATTGGAAGAGCGAGAAAATGAAGAAGAAAATTTTGATTAAGGATAAACTGGCTGCCGGCGCATTTTACCGGCCGCGGCTGCATCCAGATGGAGACCGCTTTGTTTTTGCCTATGCCGACCACACCCCGGAGGACTTTCGTTTTCGGCGTTATTTCTTATATGAAGCTTCGCTTGATGGCAGCAGTGTGCGTCAGTTGACCGGAACCGAGCGGGATAAGTTACAAACCCGTTATGGTCGTCAAACCGTTATGGTTGAAGATAGTGATCCCTGTTATCTTCAGGATGGGAAAATTGTATTTGTCTCCACTCGGGCGCAGTGTTTCGGGCGTTGTCATGGTTCCCGCTATACTCCGGCATTGTTGCTTTATCGTTGTGACAAGGATGGAAATAATATCAAGCAGCTCTCGTACGGTCTGGAAAATGAAACAACTCCGATGGTGGTTAATGACGGTCGCATAGTTTACACTCGCTGGGAGTACGTTGACCGGCATGAGATGGAGTTTCACAAATTGTGGTGGAAGCGTCCCGATGGAACGGGTGCCTCGAATTACTATGGCAACGACACCATTTATCCATTGATGATCTCAGAGGTCAGCCGTATTCCCGGTACTCATAAGGTCTTGGCAACCGCCATGGCGCATCACAGCTTTCACTCAGGCACCATGATTATGGTTGATGTTATGAAGGGGGAGAATGGTGATGCCCCCATCACTCGTCTGACCCCGGAGGTCAAGTATCCTGAATCCGATGAATGTGGGTTCAATACCGGGGGGCAGTACAGCTCTCCGCATGCGATTTCAGAAAGCCTTTATCTGGCTTCTTATTCGCCGGAAAACGTATTCTCCCAGGGCAATCTACCGGATGCCAATGGGAATGGGATTGTTCTGGTGGACTCAATTGGCGGACGTGAACCCATTTTCAGGGATGCGCACATGTCCTCTTTTAATCCCGCACCTCTGATGGCGACTAAGATGCCGCCTCAGCTGCCGACTGTCTTGCCGGAGCATCCTGAGGGAGATACTGGGGTTTATGTGATTCAGAATGTGAACCGGACCCGAAATGACCCTGAGGGTGTGCTGAAGCCGGGTCAGATCAAGTATCTGCGCTTTAACCGGATCTACGCAAAACCAGCTGTTATGAATGCCGGGCTTAACTGTAAAGTCGGGGTTGGCCAGGCTAAGAAGATTCTAGGTACGGTTCCGGTCGGTAAAGATGGCTCGGTGGTAGTGCGGCTTCCTGCCAGGGTCCCGCTGCATATTCAGGCACTGGATGAGAATGGTATGGCGGTGATGACAGAGCGCTCTTTTCACTATTTACATGCCGGAGAGAAGCGCGGGTGCGTGGGTTGTCATGCTGAGGCCGGAGCTGCTCCGCCGCGTGATATGGCTTTGATGAACCGTAAAGCGCTGGAGTTGACTCCACCGGCCGGACCTCAATATGAGGGTGGATTCAGTTTTGCTAAAACAGTGCAACCGGTTCTGGATAGGTATTGTATTCGGTGTCATGGACTGGATGCGAAAAATATTCCCAATAGTATAAATCTCATAGGAACACAACGCGGTAGCTATACTCAGTCATATACCACGCTGGCCCGGTTTACCAATCCGATTGGTTATAAACCGGAGACACATGGAGCTGAAAAGAATATCAGCCGTCCTAAAGATTACTACGCGCACGGTTCGGTTTTGGGGCAAATGCTATTGCGTAATCATAAAAAGGTAAATCTGCCACGTGAGGCTTTTGCCAGAATTATCAACTGGCTGGATCTTAATACACAGGCTAATGGCGATAGCTCTTTCAATCGTGATGAACATGCCACGATTAACAGGGATAATGAGAAGATCCTGATGGAGGCGGTCAAAGCGCGTTTTGGAGATACTTTTGCCGGACAATCGTATTATGCATTGGTGAATTTTACCAATCCTGATGAGAGTCGGCTGTTAATGGCGCCATTAGCAGAGGCTGCCGGTGGCTGGGGGCAGATCAAGGGTGGCTGGGCCTCGAAAGAAGATCCTGAGTACACTAAGCTGCTCGAGATGGTGAAGGCTACAGTTCAGAAATTGCCGCCGGATATCAATGGAACCTGCGGACGGGACGAGAATTGTCGCTGTGGCAGCTGCTGGGTGCGGAGCTCAGGGGTGAATGTAGCGCCTTTGGCACCTGGTCTCCGCCATGCCGGTGTGAATAGACCTTAAGGCAATGTCCAATATCCAAGTTAAGAGCCGCTATCGCTCCATAGTGAAGTTGCTTAGGTTCTTCATCGAAGAGTAATATAAATATGGGAGGGCAGTCGCTATGCGGCTGACCACGATGATATATTGGTTTATCAGAGTGTGTTTAGTCGGCCGCATAGCGACCGCCCTCCTGGTCTGCGCTCTTGCTGCTTAATGCCCAAGTGAGAATATATGCGTTCATTGGAGTGATTTGCAGGTAACCCTCTGTAGGGTTGGCGACGGGAGCCAAAAGAAAAGCACAAAATCGGCTCAGAGAGCCAAACCTACATCAGTGTAAGGGGGGCGCTTTTTTACTCCTTGCTAAGGCGCAGAAAGTGGTGGAAAATTCAACTGTCAACTGAAGAAGCCATCCAGCGTGAGTAGACTCCGCAGGGGGTGGGCAGAACATCGGAAGCTCCGGTCAGGAGCATTTCGCCGGTTGAGGTTGAGCCTTTATATTGGCTCATTGATTGCCCAAGCACATTTTCCAGCACTACAGGTGAGTAGCCGGGGGTATGGGCGCTGAGAAGAATAAATGCGGGGTTTTCTGAGAGTAGCTGACGACAGAGATTCAGGGTTTCCTGTAAATCTTTCTCTATCTTATACATCTCATTGTTTTGTCCTCTGCCAAAGGTAGGCGGGTCGAGAATAATGGCATCATACTGATTCCCGCGACGGATTTCGCGGCTGAGGAATTTATGGGCATCGTCCACAATCCAGCGAATGGGATGATTTGCAAGTCCGTTGGCCTCGGCATTTCGGCGGGCCCACTGCACCATGCCTTTGGAGGCATCCAGGTGGCAGAGGTGGGCACCTCCCAGGGCGGAGGCCAGAGTTGAGCCACCGGAATAAGCAAAGAGGTTGAGCACCTTGAGTGGTTCGCTGCGTTCAGAGTTTAACAGCTGAACGGTTTTCTGAAGCCACTCCCATTGATTGCGTTGTTCAGGAAAGATGCCGAGGTGTCCAAAATCGGTTCCTGAAAGGATAAACGTAATTCCCGCGGTCGTGATCTTCCATTCAGTGGGGATATTGCCGCGATTGTGCCATTGGTTACCCTCGGCACGGTCAAATGTGGCATTGGCGGCATCCCAATGGCGGGAGGATAATGTCGATTTCCAGACGGCCTGAGAGCAGGGGCGCACCAGAGTGTAATCCCCGAAGCGTTCGAGTTTACGCCCGTCACCGCTGTCCAGCAGTTCATAATCAGATGTGGTTGCAGTGTTCATATTTATTTGGCAGCTTTCGTAGGATTTTCGGGATTGGTTTTTATTTTGATAAGCGGAATTTTTACCGATTTGTGGTTTGGGTAATTAAATGTGATAGCTGGCTCATCCATATCCATCAATTTTTTGAGGGCCGCTGGAGATATTCTGGCAGAGCATTTGTATCTGGTAGATCTTTTTCTTGGTGTTGGCAGGGTTCTCCCTTCAAAAGCTTTACGGAGGGATGAGGCCTTTGTCGCATAGGACTCGTCTTTAATTTGCAACCCCTCGATTTGCGGCTCCCATGTGAGTTTCTGTGGTTCGTCACAGGAGGCATATGTGCTAATGAAAAACTTTTTTTCTAGAGTTGCGTCCATGCGGGTGATTATAAATTTTGTCGGGGATGCTCTCAGCCGGGCCCCGATAATGAATTTGAATTTAATTCTGATATCGTCAACGCTGGCTGGACCTATGACCGGAATATTGACAAAGGCTGTTGTCCGCGTGGCTTTTCTCGCTTGGCTGATGATTGTCAGGAGCTTGGAACCGAGCTGTCCTTTGATTTTTTCAATATGACTTGATATCTTAATAAGCGAATTATTATTTGTCGGGGTTCCTAGAAAATAATTTGTTGTTGTGGCAGTAATGGTGAATTTATTGGTGAAAGACACCTCGGTATCCCTTGCTTGCAGGGTGATTCCCTGTTTTGGGATGCCTTCAAATAGAGGCAGTACTTCGCCAGAGACCGTTAAAAGAATCCTTTTTTGAGTCGGGTCGTTTGTGATAAGCCAGATGCTGCGTTTGAATTCGTCAAATACAGAGCATGGATTAAAAAAAGTTTTTACGGTGTGCTTTTCGCCAGGTTTAATGACTTTCTGGACCTTTTCGGCACTAATACAGGGGCAGGTTGAAATTGCATTCACGATAGCAATATCAGTTTTACCGCTATTTACAAAATGAAAGCAGTTCGTGCTAGCCGAGAAGTTATAAATTTTGCCAAGATTTATATTATTTGTGCTGACCATCTCCAAAGATGCAATGGTACTTCCGGCAAATGCGCAGATAAGCAGAGCGGCAAATAGAGTATGTATAATTTTTTTCATGCATATTCCTTATTAATATTACCATAATAGCAAAATGGCCATGGTTGTGAAGAAAAGTCCCAGCAGGATTTTGGTAACTACCAGATTTCGCTTGCTCCAGGAGATCAGTGCGGTGACCTCCATGCCACGGTGAAAACAGATAAAAACAATGGCCAGAGGTAGTACGAATAGCAGATTGTATACAATCAGGAGAGTCCATGAGTAGAAATGGGAGAGATTGCCCTTGAGCATATACATTAAAACAGGCAGGTAGCTTTGGCCGGTACAGACGCTCTCCAGGATTGTTACGCCGGCACCGATGATAAGGCCGCCTAGTATCGGGCCGCCTACTCCAAGGCGGGAGTTCATATAGGAGTGAATGCGGTCTTGGAGCCTTTTTGGAATCTTCAGCGTGACATCATCAGGGCGTGTTGATTTTCGGAAAAGGAATGCATCACGAAATGAGAGGTATGCCAGGGGGATCATGCCGAGGCCAATGCAGATTTCGACAACCTTCTTTACTAGATCAAAGCTGGGGGCCTGACGCAGGGCGTAGATAAAGCCGAGCCCCATGGCTGTGTAAACAACGAAAGATGCAAAAATAAATGAGATTCCGACCATCAGTCGAACTCGTTTGTTGACTTTGGCGAGGACCAGGAGGCTAATAAAGAAAATAAGCGTAGAGATGGCACAGGGGTTTAACCCGTCAACAAGACCACCAATAGCGACTACAGAGAATGTCATTGCGCTGGCGCGCGCGCTGACTGCTTCCGCAGCCTCCTCCTCTGAGAATACCGGTTCGTCTGCAATATTCCATCCGGGATATTGACGCTGTATAAGGGCTTCGTTTATACAGTCAACCAGGCCAGTGGATATTGTGTTATAGCCTGAAAAAAAGATATTGCGATCGATAACAATAGAGACTTTCCCGTTCTGGTTGTTACCACAGCGTTGTTGATAGGCCAGTAGCAGTGGAATGTTTTCACTTATAGTAATATCGTGTTGATGCAGTTCGTATTGACCGGCAAAGATACCCTCTAATTCAGGCAACACCTCTGTTTTAACCTGCTCGCATTCTGTGCATCCTGCAGAAAAAAAAAGATCTAGTTGGACCGGCGCTGGTTCAGCAACTGCTGTAAAAACCACAAAAGACTTAAAAATCAAAATACTGATTACTGAAATAATTTTAATATCCATTACCATCTACCTTCACACATGAGGAATCAAAACTATATTTGATTTTAAAAAAAGTGGCAAGGGGCAAGTGATGTTTATTTAATGGAAAAATAGTAAAAATTATCTTTCTTATGTTTGCACTATCAGCACTTATAGGGTATATTATTGTCTGAATATAGGCAGAGTTAGGTCGTGTCTGAAATTAAGCCGTTTTAAAAAGAGAGGCGAATGTCATGAAAAAAGTATTGTTTAGTTTGATGGTTGCGGGGTCTTTGATTTTCACAGCAAGTGCTGCAGAAAAAGTGCGTTGGCCTGTCTGGTTTGCATTTAATGATATTCAGGATATCGACATGGTTGGACTTCGTCTTAATCTTTTCGAAGGTGAGTGCGAACAGGTAACAGGTATGGATCTCGGTTTTATAGGCCGCTCTCAGTACTATAATGGAATCCAGATTAATTTCTTGGTTAACAGTGTTGAGGATCGTCTCGCTGGATGGCAGATTGGCCTTGGTTACAATGAAGCAGGCACATGTGATCCTTTCAGTATGCAGGTTGGCCTTTGGAATCAGACTCAGTCTTTGTGCGGTATCCAGTGTGGTCTTGTCAACCTTGCTGATTATTCCACAGGTTTTCAGGTTGGCTTAATTAACCGTTCTGAGGGTATTAATGGATACCAGGTTGGTTTGATAAATGTGATTCGTGGTAGTCGGGTTCCCTTCATGCCGATTATTAACTTCGGATTCTAAACCGTATAGCGATATGAGATTTTAAAACGCAAGGTACAGTTAAAGCTAACTGCCTTGCGTTTTGTCATTTCAAACTACGAATGACGCGAATGGGTGCGAATGGGTGTGTTGCTGATTTCAAACTACGAAATACACTAAAGGCACGAAAATGGATAAGAATATCATCTTTAGTTAGGATTACTCGTGAACTTTGGACATTATCCTTTGATAGAATCTGAACGCTTTGTTAATCTTAAGCCTTGAACTTTTTCGTGATTTTAGCGTGTTTCGTAGTTAATAAAGGAGATTTAAAGATGAGAGTAAAACCATTTTGCGCATTGCGCCCTGCCCTTGATAAAGCAGAGCGTGTTGCTTCAGTTCCATATGATGTTGTCGATATTGCTGAGGCGCGTGCTCTGGCTGCTGGAAATCCCGATAGTTTTTTACATGTTTCCCGCCCCGAAATTGATATGCCCGATGGGATTGATCTCTATAGTGCTGAGGTTTATGCGCAGGGAGCAAAGGCTCTGAAAGCTCTGCAGGCTAGCGGGGCTCTTATCCGTGAGGAGAATGAGTGTCTTTACGTTTACCGACAGATAATGGGTCAGCACTCCCAGACTGGTATTGTGGCTTGCAGCCATATTGAAGATTATGCCAATAATGTGATCCGTAAGCATGAAAAGACGCGTCAGAATAAAGAGGATGACCGCACTCGACATGTGCTGGCAATGAATGCAAATGCCGGTCCTGTTTTTCTGACATATCGCGATACAGAGACTCTCGATACGCTGATTGCCGCCGTGCAGACCGGTGACCCGCTATATGATTTTACTGCAGAAGATGGTGTAAAGCATACGCTCTGGCTGGTCTCTGAAGAAACCGACAAATGGGTTGATGCCTTTGCCGAGGTTTCGCTTTCGTATGTGGCAGATGGCCATCACCGTGCCGCTGCTGCCTATCGCGCCGGGCAGAGACGCAAAGAACTCAATTCTTCACATGACGGCAGTGAGGAATATAACTGGTTCCTGACGGTGCTCTTTCCCGCTGGACAGCTGAAGATTCTGGCCTATAACCGGTGCGTTGAAGATTTGAACGGGCTGACTCCTGAGGCCTATCTTGGAAAGGTTAAAGAGATCTTTACTGTAAAGCCGTCGGAGAGCTCAACGCCTTCCAAGACCCGTGAGGTTTGTATGTATCTTGGCGGAAGTTGGTATAACCTGAGCTGGGATGCGTTTGACTCAGACCCAGTGAGTATTCTGGATGTCAGCGTTCTTCAGGATAGGCTTCTTGCTCCGGTTCTGGGTGTTGCTGATCCGCGTACCAGCGAGAATATCTCGTTTATTGGTGGTATCCGCGGGACAGAGGAGCTCGTTAAACGCGTTGATTCCGGCCGTGATGCAGTTGCCTTTTCAATGTGTCCTTGTTCCATAGAGCAGATGATGGATATTGCTGATGTTGATCAGATCATGCCGCCTAAAAGCACCTGGTTTGAACCCAAGCTGCGCTCCGGTTTGATTGTGCATACGCTGGATTAGGGTGGAGAAGTGCGAGAGTTCTAAAGTGCGAGAGTTCTAAAGTGTGGTTGCTACACAGTTTTATCACATAAAGGAACAAAGGACGCAAAGGGTTGGAGCTTAGAGGTTAGAGAGCTGCAGGGGTTAGGGAGCTGAAGGGGGTCAGAGGTTCGAGGTAAGAAGTTAGAGTTGCGAGGGAGCGCGTGTGTCGGAATAGCACACACATAGGGCTCATAGGGCTCATAAGGCTCATAGTTATGAATTGTTGAATTAATAAGAGGTTGAATCATGCTCGATATTAAACGAATAAGAGAAAAATTTGACGAGGTGGCAGAGGGGCTGCAACGTCGCGGAATGAACCTGGATCTTCTGGAGCAGGCCCGTGATCTGGATATAAAAAGACGTACGCTGGTGACCGAAACCGATGCGCTCAAGATGGAGCGTAACAGCCGTTCAAAAGAGATTGGCGCTTTGAAAAAGTCGGGTCAGGATACAACCGAAGTTCAGGCATCGGTGCGTGCCATGGGTGAGCAGATTGCCTCCAAGGATGTGGAGCTGCGGGAAGCCGAAGAGGCTCTTCAGACTGCGATGCTCAGCATTCCCAATGTCCCCTGTAAAACCATACCTACCGGCCTGGATGAATCGGCCAACCGTGAAGTCTGTAAGGTTGGTACTCCTCCGGAATTTGATTTTGAGCCGAAAGATCATATTGAAATTGGCGAAGATCTCTCCCTCTTTGATCTGGCGCGTGCCGTTAAGATTACCGGATCGGCATTTCCTTTGATGCTGGGTAAAGGGGCTAAATTACAACGTGCTCTGATTCAGTATATGCTGGATATGCACACTACAAAGCATGGCTATACAGAGATGCTGCCTCCATTTATTGTAAATACCGATTCTATGCGTGGAACAGGACAGCTACCTAAAATGGCTGAAGATATGTATCACTGCGATGTGGATGACTTTTGGCTGATTCCTACAGCTGAGGTGCCGGTGACCAATTATTTTCGAAATGAAATCATGGATCGACCGCTTCCGGTTTATCTGACAGCTTATACGCCCTGCTTCCGTCGCGAAGCCGGTTCTGCCGGCAAGGATACCCGTGGTATTCTGCGGGTGCATCAGTTTGATAAGGTGGAGATGGTCAAGTTTGTTGAGCCGGAAACCTCGTACGATGAACTTGAACTGCTGGTTAAAGATGCGGAAGATGTTCTTAACGGGCTGGGCCTGCATTATCGTATTCTGGAGCTCTGCAGCGGAGATATCAGCTTTGCGGCGGCCAAGTGCTACGATATTGAGCTTTGGGCTCCAGGGCATAATGGTTGGCTGGAGGTATCCTCCTGCTCCAACTTTGAGGACTTTCAGGCGCGTCGCCTGAACTGCCGTTATAAAGATGCCGATGGGAAAAAACAATTTGTGCATACCCTGAACGGTTCCGGAGTGGCCCTGCCGCGTCTGGTAATAGCCATTCTTGAGCAATGTCAGCAGGCCGATGGCTCGGTTCTGATTCCGGAAGCTCTTCGCCCTTATATGCAGGGCATGGAAAAACTCGAAGCGTGAATATAACCACGGAGTTTGGATTAAGATAATTTCTGCCCGCGAATCTCCGCGAATGGATAAGGGGATTTCATCCCCACTGCGTGGGGTCGCTAATCGCTTGAAATACCCTTATCATAGGATTACTTTTAAGAATATTGATTGTAGTTTTAACACCAATTCCAGCGCTTTAAATTTTTAGTGATTAACGACTCTACGAAGTAGAGGGAAAATTTAAAGTGCAATATTCGCGGAGATTCGCGGGAAAAGAGAAAAGAGAAAACATGAGCGTGAAAACATTTATACACGACGATTTTTTATTGCAGAATGAATCTGCAGTAACGCTATATCACAACTATGCCGCTGTAATGCCGATAATCGATTATCACTGTCACCTGCCACCTGCTGAGGTTGCCAATGATAAGAGCTGGGATAATATGAGTCAGGTCTGGCTCGGAGGCGATCACTACAAATGGCGTAACATGCGCTCTAATGGTGTTGATGAACGTTATATCACCGGAGATGCTCCTGATAGAGAAAAATTTCAGAAGTTTGCGGAGACCATGCCATATCTGCTGCGTAATCCGCTTTTTGACTGGTCGCATCTTGAACTGAAGCGTTACTTTGGCATAGATGACCTGCTATCACCGACCACAGCTGATAAGATCTGGGATATCACCAAAGAGAAGCTGGCGCAGCCGGAGTTCAGTGCCCGTGGCTTTATGAAACAGAGCGATGTCCGTCTGGTTTGCACAACCGATGATCCTGTCGATTCGCTGGAGCATCATATTGCGGTTGCATCTTCTGAGTTTAATGTTCAGATGTTGCCAACCTGGCGGCCGGATAAAGCATTGGCTATTGATCGTGTGGATTTCTGGAACAGCTGGATTGATAAACTCGGTCAAGCTGTAGATATGACGGTCAATTCCTGGGGAACGATGCTCGAAGCTTTGCAGAGCAGACATGATTTTTTCCATGAGCAGGGGTGTCGGCTCTCGGATTATGGCGTGGAGCGTATTTATGCCGCCGTTTATACAGCGAGTGAAATTAAAGCTATATTTGATAAAGCCCGATCTGGCGGGGTGCTAGCCTGTGATGAGGTTGAAAAGTTCCGTTCGGCAGTTCTGTTTGAATGTATGGTAATGGATGCTCGCTCAGACTGGAGTGTCCAGATCCATTACGGTGCGCTGCGCAACAATAACACAAAGATGTTTAATAAACTGGGTGCAGATACCGGGTATGACAGCATTGGCGACTGGAACGTGGCTGAGGATATGTCGGCACTTTTTAATCATCTGGAGATGAACGATTCATTGCCTCGGATAGTGATCTATCCGCTGAATCCACGTGATAACGAGTTGATCGGTACCATGTTGGGGAACTTCCAGCGAGGACCGGATAAGGGACGTATGCAGTTTGGAAGCGGCTGGTGGTTTAATGATCAGCGCGATGGCATGCTGCGTCAGATGGAAGCACTTTCACAGCTGGGACTGCTTGCTCGTTTTGTCGGCATGCTGACCGATAGTCGTTCGTTTCTGAGTTATACCCGTCATGAATATTTCCGTCGTATCCTCTGCAATATGCTGGGAACGGATATGGAAGAGGGCCGCATTCCTTCAGATCTGAAATGGATCGGTGAGATTGTAAAAGATATCTGTTATCGTAATGCCGTGCGCTACTTCGGCTTTGATCTTTAATGGTTTGAACTACGAAATACACGAAAAGCACGAAAGAAAATCCAGTGACCCTAATCTATTGGCAATAAAGCCTTTTTTGACAGTATGTCTATTATTGTATTTTCTGGAGAGGGGTATCAATTTAGACATCATGGAAGGTTTTGTTATTCCTGTGAAATATGAATCGTTTCAGATCTCTATTTCGTGTATTTCGTGATTTTCGTAGTTAATTATTTTGATGCTGTTTAGCTTTGCGTTTTATGGATTATCTACCATTAATAATTTTTGTTGTTGCGTACACCGGTTTTATCTGGAGGCAACACTCAAAGTCATGGACCGCTCTGGTGGCAGCCCTGGTTCTCGTTGTATTTTATGCCTTCGGCGTACTTTCTTCTCCAGAAGCAGGTGGTTCACAGCTGAAATTTATTTTCGGTCAGGTTCTTCACTGGAATGTGTTGGGTCTGATGACCTCCATGATGCTGCTCTCCTTTATTCTGGAGGAGTCTCATCTGCCGGAGGTTCTGGCGGAACGCCTGGTTGAAAGATCGGGCAATGCGCGTATGGCTCTTTTCTGGGTTGTGATGCTGACAGGTTTTTTTTCAATCTTTCTCTGTAATGTCAGTTGCGTGCTTCTGGTTGCTCCGGTGGCTTTAAGTCTTACGCGTAAACTGAAAATGAGTCCGGTCCGGCCGTTGATTTGTCTGGCGATTGCCTCCAACCTGCAGGGGGTGGCTACATTGATTGGTGACCCCCCCAGTATGTTGATGGCGGGTCATATGAAGCTGACTTTTAACGACTTTTTCTTTTATCAGGGTAAACCCGGAATCTTCTGGGTGGTTGAAATCGGGGCCATTGCTTCAATGGTGGTGGTATATCTGGCCTTGCGTCCCTTCTCAAAGAAGATTGATATTCATGACCGGGTTAAGCCGCGTTCCTGGGTGCCCTCAATTCTCATTGGTGTTCTGGTTCTGATTCTGGCATGTGCTTCATCTATTGATAAGAGCTTCACCTGGTTTGCCGGTACGGTGGGTATGTTGACCGCAGCCTTTGCCGCACTGTGGTACGTGAAGGTGGTGGCCTGGGGTGGCTGGAAAAAGTTGTTTAAGTCTGTGGACTGGGAGACACTTCTCTTCTTAATCGGCATGTTTATTATGGTTCAGTCGCTCTCAGATGCAGGCTGGCTGCAGAAGATTGCTGATTCTATTTCTACAGTTGCAGCGGGTAATATGTTTCTGGCCTTTGTCTTGATTGTAGGGGTTTCGGTTTTTGTCTCCGGACTGGTGGATAATGTTCCTTTCCTAGTGGCGATGATACCTGTTGCCGACAGTGTGGCCCGCAGCTTTTCTGCTGAGGGCGGTTTTGAGAAGGTCCCTCTGATGATGTTCGGTCTGCTGGCCGGTGCCTGTCTGGGAGGAAATATAACACCCATCGGTGCAGCTGCCAATGTGGTTGCCATTGGTATTCTCAAGAAAGAGGGGTATCCGGTTACATTCTGGCAGTTTATGCGTATTGGACTGCCTTTCACCATTGTCGCGGTTCTGGCGGGATGTTCATTGATCTGGTTTGTCTGGAGCTAAAAGAGCTGCGCGCTTTTAGGGAAACGCGTTGAGTGGGAGGTTTGAATGAAAGTATCAAGAAGAGCATGGTTAAAAGCAGGCAGTGCAACGGGGGCGGGCCTTTTGTTTCTGCCTGCATGCAGTGGTGTTAATACCATAACTTTTCAATGAGTATGACCAGTAAGCGTATATCACTCAAAGCCCGTTTTATTGCGGATCTGCTGCTTTAGCACCGAATTTAACGCAGACCGGCATATGAATACTGGTTGGTTTGTGAACAGGGGTGAAGATAC
This sequence comes from Kiritimatiellia bacterium, assembly GCA_027858965.1. GTDB lineage: Bacteria > Verrucomicrobiota > Kiritimatiellia > RFP12 > UBA1067 > M55B167. The sequence goes on along the minus strand of JAQIBS010000127.1, from coordinate 1,517 downwards.
CTTTTCCGGCATCATAGGCATATGCCTGAATGGAATTTCCGGACTGAGAACCGGCCAGGGCAAATTTTTCGCCGGGCATCAGTTCGAAGTCTCGTGGTTGCGGCGCGGTCATTTTGGAGATAGCCATGCGTTCCATCTTGCCTGTTGCCGCATCCAGACCGTAGGTGACAATGCTGTCATGTCCGCGATTAGATGCGAATACGCGATCACCTGCGGCATTTATCTTAACTGCGGCGGTTGTGCTTTTCTCGATAAAGTCGGCGGGTAGTGTGTTCAGGGTCTGAATATGAGTGAAGCCATCCCCAGTATAGGAATATGAACTGAGGGTGTTGTCGAGTTCATTGATAAGAAAAGCCAGTTTTCCATTGGCATGAAAAGTGATGTGGCGCGGACCTGCGCCACCCTTTGTTTTGAGAACCATATCTTTTACCTCGCTTAACTCCTGCGCGCGGTTGGCATAATTGTAGAGCTTCACGCTGTCGAGACCCAGATCCACAATACAGATATATTTATTATCCGGGGTCATCTCTGCGCAGTGGGCATGGGCCTTGTCCTGCCGCTTCTTATTAGGTCCGCTTCCCTCGTGGGTAACAGTCTGTGGAGGAGAGTCTGCAATTGAGCCATCGGCATTCAGCTCAAACACACCGGCGACTGCATTGGTGTACTCGGCAAAGATCAGAGATTTCTCTGTTTTATCCAGTTGCACATAGCAGGGCGGGGTTGTGTGAACCGGTTTGAAATTAAGAAGTTTGAGAGTACTGCCTTTTACGGCGTAGGCTGCCAGTGCGCCATTTTTGCTGCGGTCTCCCAACTGGGTGACTCCCATTGATGCATAGAGAAGGGTATTATCTTTATTCAGGTTGAGATAGGTCGGATTTTCCATGCCTCCCACTAGACCAACAGGGGTAAATTCTCCGGTTTCAGTATCGCTCTCAAAGATATGGATTCCCTCTTTACGCTCGTTGGTATAGGTGCCGATATATGTCAAATATTTCATGTGGTACATTCCTCTTTAAGTGAGTAATCTCTGGTTAAATTATTCACTAATGATAGCATATTCCTGACCGGCTTTTGCAGGAAAAGAAATGAGATTATTGTCCAGCTGTCCCCACTTGCCGATTCTGGGTTCCAGAAGTTTTGATTTCATGGCGGCAACCCGTCGGCGGAAACCAACATCCATATCGAGTATTTTCGAAGCCTCAATATAGTTTGTGAAAAGGTCCCATACCAGCTGCTGGTCAAAAGAGACACCGTCCTCTTCCGGTCCGTGTTCAGGGTCAGCCTTGCCCTGTTTGTAGGCGGTCAGACGTTCATCGGTAGATAGCTGTAACGTTGCCGATCGGCAGTGCCTCACGCTCCCAGTTCTGCGCAGGTTGGGAATAGAAGAGAACCTGAGAATCTGCGCAGAAATAAATTCACAAATTTTTGTGGCTAGGCGCATGGCTGACAAGGCGCGGAAACACAGGAATATGGACATATTTCGAGTTTCCGCAACGAAGTCAGGCGTGATGCAGTAG
>JAQIBS010000007.1 GCA_027858965.1 Kiritimatiellia bacterium | reverse complement strand
ACAGTGGCCTCACAATCCGCAGTCCCAGAGCCTGGGACCCTCCACAAGCACAGTCAACATACCAGCTTAATCTGGAGGGACGGTGGCCTCACCGTCCGCACGGTAACATATTAAAACCTAAACTCCTTCAGCCTAAACACCTAAACTCCTGCATCCTTTGGGATGCTATTAAAATTTTCCCTACCATTTTGACTTGCAATAAATGCACACATAAGGGATCATATCACAACTATGAAAACAAAAACTTTCTTTAAACACGCCGGTGGTCTTTTGACCGTATCTCTTTTATGTGTATCAGCTCCATTAACATCAATGGCTGATGAAGCAACCCAGTTTCTTACTAACTGGGCACTGAACCTTCCTGGTGGTGGAGCCGGATGGCTGGGCGTAGAGCGTCAGACTGACGGCTCACTCAAAAGCTCAATGTTATGGGGAGGCGGATCACCCTTTACACTTAACGAAACAAAGTTGCGTCAGAACACCCTTGTGATGACACGCCAGAAAAAAGACAAAAAGACAAAAAAGATCACAATTGAACTTTTTGAAGCAGTTGTTGAAGGTCCCTTTATCAAGATTGAACGCAAGCTGATCGACGATCAGGGCAAAATCAAACATCAGGATAAATTTAATGGAAACCGTATTCCTAAGCATGGTCCAGCCCCGGATCTGAGTAAACTCAAATTTGGTAAGCCAATTCCCCTGATGAACGGCAAAGATATGACCGGTTGGAAGGTCATGAATAAAAAGGCACCCAATTGCTGGAGTATTAAAGATGGAATCCTGAGCAATCGCGTCATGGGACCTGATGGTAAAAGCAAGCATGGCACCAACATTAAAACCGAAAAGCTCTTTAACGACTTCAAACTCACCACCGAAGTGCGCGTTCCTAAACATGGCAACAGCGGCATCTACCTGCGCGGAATTTACGAAATCCAGGTAGCAGAGAGCTTCGGCAAGCCCAAAGACTGTCATCATATGGGAGCACTCTACGGACGCATTACGCCAGTCGTATCAGCTGAAAAACCAGCCAATGAATGGCAGACATACGAAATCACCCTGTGTGACCGTTACGTAACTGTTATACTGAATGGCAAAACCATCATCGACAACCAGCCGGCAATGGGATGTACAGGTGGAGCACTCACATCTGACGAATTCCGAGCAGGTCCACTCTACTTACAGGGAGACCATACAAATGTTGATTATCGCAACATGGTCCTGACCCCCATCATCAAGAAATAAATTTCTTAGGATATCCAACTGCAAAAAGCCCGCACTTAAAACTGCGGGTTTTTTTTATAATTTTTACCCGCGAATCTGGATACTTCTTCTCCGGACATTGTCCATTCTGGAGGGATGGCGGCCTCGCCGTCCGCTGTCACGGAGCCCGCGACCCTCCATATATATATTTTCGAGGGAATCGATATAATTGAATGAATCGACTAAACCAAACCGTATAGCTCTCTTCACCCCCGCCCCCTTTTACGAAGAGCACCCATTTTTTACCCCTCTATTTCTTGACCGCCAAAGCTCAGAGAGCGGCGGCTGGTTTCTACCTCAAAAACTCTTTCTTTGTACTACTATCATTCATTTTCTTGTTTTTTTGTGTACGTTTATTTTTATTTATAGAACTGACCGAGCGGAGCGCTACCTCTCATTCGACTTTGGAAGTTCAATGTTTCCTGTCGCGACGATGTTGGAAGTTCGAGTTGGTTGCGGCTTAGCCGCGCTACGTTCCTTGTGAACAAATTACCGCAAAGCAATGACATACAACCTTCTTTATTCGTGGAGATTTGCGGGGAAACATATATATATCCCCGCGAAATTCCAAACTAAACTTACTTCCGGGGGCATGTTATTTCCGTTGAACACTCCGCTGATTTAATGTGGAATAATGTAATGCAAGCATCCTGCTTGCCCTGATTAGCCAAAGTCCAAGCTGGAAGCTTGGGTTACTTTAGCAAAACACTTATATTATTCAATTGTTCAATTGGCTGCTTCCAATTCACAAAAGAAATCACTGGCAACCACCTACCAATTAAGATAAACTTAGTAACAAGTGAAGTTAAAAATACAGACAGGAAAAATCAAATTATTTGCATAGTTTGCGGGGACGGAGTCTTTTCAAAAACGGTCATTTTTCACTAAAGCCAAAATTAAGTCCTTATAAATCAACAACTTAATTTTAAGCATCTCGCAACTTCAGCTTTCCAAAAAACGACCAGATAAGCACAAAAAATCGCTTGATTTTAGCGTGCCAGAACTGTAGGCCGGATACCCTTACCCGGCGCAATCTCAAGACAAAGCCACTAAGGATAGAACAAACTGCTGATTTCTAGTTACGATTTCCATTTTGTTTCACAATGACAGATACACTTGTTGTAATTAAAAAAGATGATATAATAAAAAATCATTGGAGATATATTATGGAAATTACACAATGCACACCGGATCAGTTTTTGCATGAGATTGAGCAGGTTCCTCAGCAATACCTGCCGCAACTCTTTGAAATAATACACATATATAAAGAATCCATAGCTAAAAAAGCAGCTGTTGACAGCTTTGAACAAAGTTGGAAACAAGCTGTTTCCGGTGAGACATCACCTGTATCAGAGCTATGGGAGGGTATTGATGCCGAGTAGCAGAAAGGTCTCGTTTACCAAGGAGTTCAAGAAGAACTTAAAGAGCCTTGCGAAGCGCTATCGGAAAATCAAATCCGACCTTTTGCCATTTGTTACAGCTCTTGAGTCAGGGAAGTTGCCTGGTGATCAAATCAAGGGAATTCCGTTTAAGGTTCATAAAGTAAGAGTCCCGAATACATCAGCAAACAAAGGCAAGCAAGGTGGTTTCAGATTGCTATATTATTTTGAACTCCCTGACCAAATAATTCTTCTCTCCATATGCTCAAAAAATGTACAGGAGAATATTTCCACCGCAGACATTATATGCATAATAAACAATTTTAAACGCTGATTCACAACTTACAACGACCCACTTTCTACTTCCCACAAAACCTTTTCTACAGATCCTCCAGCGGACTTTTTACACCGAGAGTGTTACGGTTTGCCACATGCGTGTAAATCATGGTTGTTTTAACATCCGCATGCCCCAGTAGCTCCTGGATAGTACGGATATCATAACCGTTTTCCAAAAGGTGAGTAGCAAAGCTGTGACGCAGAGTATGCACTGTCACGTTCTTTGGAATACCAGCATCTTTGGCTGCTGCCTTAACACCTCGCTGCATACTTGAATGAGCCACATGATGTCGCCTTATTTTATTCGATCTTGGATCAATGGATAGCGTTTCAGCGGGAAAAACCCAGAACCATCCCCACTCCTTGCCTGCATTAGGATATTTACGTTCAAGGGCATTAGGAAGATAAACACCGACAATATCAGGATTCCTTTCCAGCCCGTTACGATAGAAGTATAGCAGTGCATTAAACGCCTGATTCTGGGTAGAGGCGCTAACTTTTTCCTCCACAGCCAGCGAAGAAATATAAGCTTTAATATCCTCTTCGTTGAGATCAGATGGCTTTTTACCGGATCTGAACACATAAAACCGGCGTATCCATTGAAGGTAGGTCTTTTCCGTGCTATACGACTTTTGCTGAACTCTCATACGCACCTGCATACGATCCACACTTTGTTTCCAGATGGAATCATAAGCATGAGAGACCGAACTGTTTTTTCTGTTTAGACTATCCTGTGAGTGACTGTAAAGTCCTAAAGCCTGCCGCGCCTGTTTAACTTGCCAGGCAGGAGCATCCAGAGCCAGACGTTCCAGAAAAGCATTCTCCTGCTCCAAAGAGAGAGGTTTGCCCCAGCTTTGTCCTGCATGCTGATATGCCTGCCCTATCCAGTCGATATAATACTTCCTGAATTTCTCAGGAACCATCCCCTGGGTAATCAGATAAGTATGAAATGCCACTAAATAACTATTTTCAGGTTTTATCATCATGCTTAATAATATCCCTCTGACGGACATTTTGTCAACATAAAACTAATTAATTGAAATTATCATTTGACAAATAGGTAATAAAGCTATTAACTAAAGGTACGTTTAAAGATTGTTTACGTACAAAAACAATCAGGATGATAATTATAAAGTTCGATAAATTATGAAAACATATTGGGAACTAATTAGCTCATTGGTGATGGCGATTGCGTACATACCATACGCAATCCTTGCGAAAAATTTTCTTTTGCCTGATATTACCGTTTCAGAATCAATTGGCATGATTGGAGTAGTGGCTAACTTGCTACCAGTAGTATTCGGTCTTGGGCTAGCAGCATCCGCACTGCGTAAAAAGAATTTGCATACTTGTGGCCAAGTATTATCATGGCTGTGTATTTTCTCCCATACAATATTCCTGGTTTCAGCAATATCACTTCGAGCCTAATAAAGAAAGAATCGATCGGGATAGACCCCCCTTATTGCTAAGGGGGCCCCCCCACACCACCGTACGTACGGATCGCGTATACGGCGGTTCGGCTGATTAACCGGATTTATCCAAGGAGCACGAGCCCCTTTT
>JAQIBS010000242.1 GCA_027858965.1 Kiritimatiellia bacterium | reverse complement strand
TTGCTGATTTACTCATTTTCATGCCCTTATTGTTGGGTGTCATGTATTATGAGTCAACCAGTGATGTTCTAAGTAGTTACTGAACTTGCTTCGGTGTCATCTATTGTGAGTCAAATCGATAGTGGCGAGGATCTCAATTTCTCCTTGTCGTGGGAGGCGTATTAGGATATTGTATATGTGTGAATTTAGTTACTGCCTAGCTATGGGAGGCGTTTCAGGAGCTATTTCAGTCTTTTTATAATAAATAGGTTAAAACATGAAATATGAAAAAGAGCAGAGGGGGGATACCGGTTGCTTGGTCAAGGCTGGAAATGTATGCTTTGGCGGCAAGCAATTAGTTTTAATTGCGGGACCTTGCGCTATTGAGAGTAGAGAGTTTATGCTGGAAACAGCTACTGCTGTCAAAGAGGCTGGTGCAACAATGTTGCGAGGAGGGGCTTTTAAACCCCGTACATCTCCTTATGAGTTCCAGGGACTTTCCTTCAAGGGTCTTGAATACCTTGCTGAAGCCAGGGAACTGACCGGTTTGCCGGTTGTGACAGAGGTGATGGATACAGTTGACATTGCTGCCGTTGCCGAGGTGGCTGATATGGTTCAGGTAGGCTCCCGCAATATGCATAATTATGCTTTGTTAAAGAGTGTGGGAGAGTGCGGTAAACCGGTATTGTTGAAGCGTGGTATGTGTGCTACAATTCGAGAATTCCTTTGCGCGGCAGAGTATGTTTTGCAGGGGGGCTGCAATGATCTGGTTCTGTGTGTTCGCGGTATAAGAACATTTGAAGAAGAAGTTCGATTTACCATGGATTTAGCAGCGGTTCCTCTTTTAAAGGAACAAAGTTGGATGCCGGTTATGGTCGATCCCAGTCATGGCACCGGAAAATTATCGCTTGTTCCCTCAATGGCCCGGGCTGCGGTAGCATGTGGTGCAGATGGTGTTATGATGGAGGTTCACTGTCATGCTGACCAGGCTTTGTGTGATGGGCAACAGAGTGCAAGTCCTGAAGATTTTTCTAAGATGGTGGGTGAGATGCGTTTAGTGGCAGAGGCTGTTGGACGGACAGTATAAGTTTTGTTATTTTGAATGGAGCTGAAAGAATGAATAGAATTTTTGTAAAAGCGTTTGTTTTAAGTTTGTCAATGGCGATAGCGGGGTTCTCTGCGGACTATATATCTCCCGAATACATGAAGCTGTCACCAGATGGGAAAAGTATTTTCATCACGGCTGCCACATCGAAAAAGATTTTTGTATTAGATATTGCGTCCAGCAAGCTTTCTTCTAAAATCAATCTTTCCGTTAATCCAAATGGAATTGCCGTGGCGGCTGATGGCACTCTATATGTCTGCGGTGGCGGTTATGATGGTAAGTTGCTTAAAATTTCCACTGATGGAAAGGTGCTTGGCTCTGTAAGTGTCGGGCATACCCCAATTGCCCCTGTGCTGTCAAAAGATGCTAAGAGCGTCTATGTCGCTGCCCGTTATAACAATGCGGTTATAAAGGTCAATGCCGACACTATGACGGTTGAGAATTCCATTAAAGTTTTGCGCGAACCGCACGCTTTGGCTTTGGGGGCAGAGGGAAAATTGCTTTTTGTTATCAATCATCTTCCTGCCACCCGTGCTATTGATGATATTGTGGCCGCCGCTGTTTCAGTGATTGATACAAGCACCGGTAAAGTGGTTAAGAATGTGATGCTTCCCAATGGAAGTACCGGTGTTCGCGGAATCTGTGCCGCTCCTGATGGATCAATGATTTATGTGACTCACACCTTTGGCCGTTATCAGCTGCCGACAACTCAGCTTGAACGGGGCTGGATGAATACTGCTGGCTTGAGTATTCTTGATGGCAAAAGCGGTGATTATGTTAATACGGTTCTTCTTGATGATGTTGATCTGGGGGCCGCTAATCCCTGGGGTGTTGAAGTGTCGCCATGCGGTAAATATCTGTTTGTAGCGCACGCTGGTACACGTGAGGTCAGCATTATTGATAGAGTTGCCCTGCATGAACGTCTTGCTAAAGCGGCTAAGGGCGAAAAAGTGACCGAGGTCACCTATGGCTCTGACTCGGTGCCCAATGATCTCTCCTTTCTTGTTTCAATACGCCGCAGAGTCCGGCTGGATGGTAATGGCCCGCGTGGCGTGGTTGCCACCAAAGATAGCGTTTATGTAGCGCTCTATTTCTCCGATACCCTTTCAAAAGTGAAGTTTGATGTGGAGAATCCAAAGGCGGTTGAAGTGGCATTGGGCAGCAAGCTTGACCTTACAAAAGATCAGGTACGCCGTGGTGAGATGCTCTGGAATGATGGTTCAATGTGTTTTCAGCAGTGGCAGAGCTGTGCCAGTTGTCACCCGGATGGACGCACCGATGCGCTCAACTGGGATTTATTGAACGATGGCACCGGCAATCCCAAACAGACCAAGAATATGGTTTATTCCCATCTGACTTCGCCTACGATGGTTACCGGTATCCGCCCTGATATGAAGCATTGTAATCGTAAAGGGCTGACACATATTCAGTTTGTCGTACGTCCTGAAGAGGATGCGGCCTGCATTGATGCTTATGTTATGTCACTTAAACCGGTTCCCAGCCCTCATCTGGTTGTCAGCAAGGGTTTCCTCGGATTAGGAAAGGGCAAGCTGGTTCTCTCTAAAGAGGCTAAAAGAGGCAAAAAACTGTTTGCAATGGCTGGTTGTGTCAGTTGCCATCCCCCTGCGGCTAAAGGTCCGGATGGAGAGCATCTCTTCACGGATATGAAGACCTATGATCTTGGTCTCGGTGTTGGAAATGAAGAGGGTCGAGATTTCGATACAACCACTCTGGTTGAAGTCTGGCGTACCGCTCCCTATCTCTATGATGGACGTGCTTTGACTCTGCAGGAAATGTTAACAAAATGCAATCCGAATGATACTCACGGGTCAACTCAATCTTTGGAGCCTGATGAGGTAGATGCATTATCAGAGTATATATTATCGTATTAAGGAAGGCGAAGATGGGAATTGAAAAAATAGATAACGGTGGTGTAACTCGTATCACTCAAAACGGAATTCTGAATGTCGAAAAAGGTCTGCCCGAAGTTTCACAGGGACGTGTGTTTTCTTTCTCCGGTTGGGGAACTCCTGATCAATTGAAGAGTGCGGGTGTTGGTGTTAAAGGTACTGACATCCCCCAAATGTGGCTTTGTGGAGGTAAAGGTGATTTTCCGCCTGTGTATCAGCGCTTGGTTGTTGATGGCGTTGAGCCCCGTCTGATAACACGCAATGGCTGCACGGTTGGTCTTTGTTATGAAGATGCGCATGCAGAGTACTGTCTGCTGACCGGCATTCTGCCCCCGGATTTAACAGTTTCACGTGAAGCACAGACAACGGCTGTGTTTGAAGGCATTGAAGATGCATTGAAAGATGCGGATATGACCTTTGACAATGTTGCCAGAACCTGGCTTTATATGGATGATATTCTGGACTGGTATGACCCGTTTAATAGTGCTCGTGATGCGTTTTTCCGATCCCGTAAGGTCTATGATGGACTGGTTCCTGCCAGTACCGGGATTGGTTCAGCCAATATTTATGGAGCCGCCTTTACGGCTTGTGCGATTGCTGTTAAGCCTAAGAGCGATGCCACTTATGTAATTCCGGTTGATTCTCCGTTGCAGTGTACCGCTTTGGAATATGGTAGTTCATTTGCGCGTGCTGTTGAGATTGGCACTCCTGAGTACCGCACTGTGTTGGTCTCTGGAACCGCCAGTATTGAGCCCGGCGGTGATACCGCTTTTGTTGATGATGTGGAAAAACAGATTCAGCTGACTATGGATGTGGTAGCGGGAATCCTGAAATCACGTGACATGGATTGGTGCGATGCGACCCGTGCTGTTATGTATCTGAAAAAGCCTGAATATCTGGAAATTTGGAAAGCCTGGCTTAAAAATAATAATTTAGAGAATCTTCCGCTAATAAATATTGAGGCAGATGTCTGCCGGGGTGATCTGCTGGTTGAGCTTGAGATGGATGCTGTTAAGCGCGTCTGATGTTTTAGAGCATAGAGCGAAGAGTATAGAGCATAGAGCGAAGAGCTGGGAACGTAGAGCAGTTGCATGATGTATGGCACATAGCGTGGATGGTCCATAGGACCTTCATGGATATGTGTGGAAAAATATATGAAAAAATTAATCAATAAAATTGCCGGTTTGGGCGTGGCAGTTTGTGGTTGTGGAGTACTTTCCCTCGCTTCAATTGTGCTTGCCTTTTTTGGTTCAGAGAAGTCGATTCAGCTGATGGCAACTGCACCTGCTCTGGGCATATCTGCTTTTATTGCATTGCTCCTGATTCTGCGTGGTGGTTATGCTGTTTTCACCACTCGTTATCACTCTGCGCTACTGCATTTGGGGTGTGCCTGTGTGGTCTCCGGATGGTTGATGGGGCAGGTGGCCCCGTATATTGGCGGTGAAGATAAACCGGTCAAGGGTTCAATGGCCATGGTTGACGGCGATGTCATGAATGCACTTTGGGAGGGCGCTTATCTGACCAATTATGTTGGCAAGGTGCCTTTCACGGTCAAACTTGATAAATTTATTATCGATTATTATGAGAGCAGCCATGTGGATCAAAGTGCCGGACGTATGCCGCCGATCAAGGAGTATCGTAGTCGAATTACAATCACGGAGCCGGGTAAAGATCCCTATGTGAAAAATGTCCGCGTTAACCATCCTGTCTATGTGGATGGTTATCATATTTACCAGATGAGCTGGGGGCAGAGTCAGAATAGGCAGGGACAGCCGGTTACCTATACCGTGCTCCAGTTTATTCGAGATCCGGGTTTATGGTTTGTCTACAGCGGGTTTGTCATCATTTTTGCGGGCATATTGCTTTTTTGCATCAGGATGTTCAAGGCTAAAGCTATTCTTCCCTCTTCAGATCGGGAGGTTACGCAATGATGGTCAAAACCACACTTCAAGGCGGGTTGATTTATTTGACCATGGTCTTTTTTACGGCCACTCTGGTTGCTTTTGGATTCAAGCGCCGGACTCTGGCAAAGGGATTCTGGTTCGCTGGTTTTCTGGCAGCACTCTCCTCCGTTATCTGGCGTGGTATTCATACCGGTCACCCTCCCATGCAGAACCTTTTTGAATTCTTTCTTTGTATGGCGGCCTTTCTCTGGCCACTCTCTCAGCTAAGTCGCTGGAAGAACGATATGGATACAACTGTTAAAGATGCGACTCTCGGGTTGATTATTCTTTTCCCCGTCGGCTTTGTTTTCAGTGAAGCGGTACGGCGTCTGCCACCTGCGCTTCAGAGTCCGCTGTTTGTTCCGCATGTTGCCAGTTATGTGGCTGGCTATATTATGTTGGCCCGTGCGGCCTTGATGTCTCTGCCCATGTTTAAACGCAGCAGCACCAAGGTTGAGATTGTCGGGGCGGATATTGCTTCCCGTCAGACTGTGGTTGTCGGCTTTTTACTGATAACGATTGGATTGGTTCTCGGCTCCCTGTGGGGTAAGCTTTGCTGGGGGCATTATTGGCAATGGGATCCAAAAGAGACGTGGTCGCTGGCTACCTGGTTGATTTACGGAGTCTATTTTCACTTACGAATGAAGACAGGGTTGCGTAAGCCGCGTCAGCTGGCAACATTCCTCTGGATTGGACTTCTTTTTATTGTGCTCACATTGACCTGGATTAACCTCTCCCGGATGTTCAGCGGCATGCATAACTACGCCTAAAGCAGCGGAGCAGCAATCAAACTGCGCCTCTGTGATATGCGGAATCTTTACTCATTTATTGACTGGTTGTGCGATAAGCATCACTGCTTTAGACAACAACGCTTCGCGTTGCATAGGAATTAATGAACAGAGATTTGAAGATGTTATAGAAACTTCTTCAGAAATGTAGAAGGTCCGGTTTCTAACCGCCGCTGGGGGTGCTCGGATCGACGGAGGCAATCTCTCCCACGCTTCGTTTTTAATCGCCGCTGGGAGGGCCCGCCTCCGGCGGGCCGTAGTTGCTGTTTCTATTCCTTTTACTTTTTGTTTTTAGCGACAGAAATTATAGCACCCAAAGCCCAAAGCCTAACCACCCAAAGCCTAAAGCCTGAATTTAAAAACGAATCTCATATCCGAAGGCTCGGGCGTTGAGTTTAAGCGAGAGCACATCACCCTCCTGACTCCACTCAATTTCCTTGCCGTAGTCGCCTTTAGGTTCAAGAGCGGTCACACTTTTAACAGTGCTGTTCGTTGCGCCCAATTTTTTCAGATTGATGGCTGCGGAGAATTTGCGACTGCCCGGCAGGGGAATCAAAGTCCATGATTTTGAGCCATGGTGCAGAACTCTGAAAGCACCATCGGTCTGGATGGAACCAAAATCAAGTGTTCTGCCTTCGGTATTGTATTCAAACAGCTTGTTGATATCTTTGTTGCTTTCAGGTTTGTATGAGCCGGAGCTTATGTCGGAACCTTTTTTCTCGAAGGCGATGATGCCGCCTTTAATCCTGTGAGTGGATGTGTTGTTCCCGGCAATTCTGAGCCGGGATGATTTGTTGTAGAGACCAAAGCGGATGGCGTATGCGCCCGGTTTGACCTCTTTCGGTACCGTGATTGTGGTGGTGGTTTCAAAGGTTCCTGGCTGCTGGAGTTTGACTTTCGGTAGATTGAGACCGCATTGGAAGGCGATAGTTTCACTTCCATCCAGATCCTTGTCAGCGATGTCAAAGTGCAGGAAGGGTTTATAGCTCTCCGTAACTGCCTCTTTTACCTCCCATTTCACAGTGAATGAAAACTTGTCTTTGCCGAGATATTTGCCAGAGCTTACATCAGCAGCCAGACTGACTCCCTCCAGTGGATCAAAGAGCGGACGTGCATCAACAAAGATGGAGTCTTTGCTCTGTGCAAAGGCAGCCCGCTGACCATCCAGCATTACGATTCCCGACCTGTTTTTTCCGCTTTCCGAGTAGTATCCGTATTTGGGAAGAATGTGATCGCCGCATACCGTCCAACCTTCATCACCGCGGTTGCTCCATACTTTGCCGCCTTTATCAAAGGTGGTGTGCTGCTGCCTGATTGTCTTGCCAAATGCATGGGTTTCAAAGTCCTGACGTCCCAAATCCGCACAGATATCATGCTGCAGCCAGTAGGTCATAACCGCACTGCGCGAGAAGGGTCCCTGACACATTGGGTTGCGACCGCCGATGATTGTGTTCGATAAGTAGTCGTCGCTGGCATAACCGTGTAAGGGACGATTGGATTTACGCCAGTCAAGAGCGCTGTAGCGATGGCAGAACCATGCTTCCGTGGCTGGCCATATCATGCCAGGGTGTGCGTACTGCCTCACCCTTGAAATCTGAGAGCCAGCGATAGGCGTTATAGTGATCGGCCTGGCCTGCATCAATGGAGCCGATCAGTGCATCATGTCCTGCCTCACAGACCATGGGAGATCCCCGTTTAAGCATACGACGGCAGGTATCGAAGGCATCGCCCCACAGTTTTGCGGTGCGTACACGGGTGTAGTAATTGCCGTCGCGGTCGTAATAATCTTTGGGTGCCATGGCGGTGAAGACATCAATAAAAAGACCATCAGGCTTGAATGCCTTGCGTATCGTCCGCATGTTATCTTTCATCCATGGCTGGAAGGCGTGCGGCAGCCAGCGGTAGCTGAGTGCCTGGCGTCCTTTGTTGAACCAGGCTTTCTGCGGGGTGCCGTCCTCATTGAAAATGATATGATCATAGCTGTAACCTGCGGCGTCAGGATAGAAGTCTATATAGTTATCGTGCGGGGCAAAGATAATCCCGGCATCTTTGGCTGCCTTGCGCATTGCCATAAAGTCATCATTGTTCCCTTGTGGGGGATAGATCTCAGGCAGGCGGTAGTCATAACCCCAACGCTGCCAGGAATGCTTTACAAAGATGGAGTCGTTCAGACCGTATTTGCCAGCCAGCTCCAGCCCGTTGGCCGCTTTGGCATAGTCACCGCCCCATTGGTCGAGGCACATCTTGCCAACAGTGTTTTTGAAGCCGGGGCTGCTTTTGAAACCGCAGACATCCCGGTAGGCCCGGGCTGCCGCAAAGGCTCCCTTGGTTGAGGGAATAAAGAAGAAGCTTGCGTCATGCGGACACTCGAGAGAGAACCGCCCTTCTGTCTTTTCGTAAATAGCTGCATCAGGAAAAACGTCGGTGGCCTGCAGCAGGCTCATTCCGTTATCATAGTCGGCTCCCACATGTCGGGTGGAAACCGTGAAACCATTGGCGTAGAGCTTGCATGAATCAGGATATTCAATGACATTGCCGAATCCGGCATAGAGACGTTTCAGTACTGTGCTGCAGGAACCGATAGCCAGTCGGGTATAGCGAGGGGTGCCTCGCTTTGTACGCTCGGCATCCGGCATATCCCATGCAATGCGCAGGGCGCCTTTATCAACATAGATCGAGGCTCGGGCCTCAACAATCCCGGACTGAAGTGAGACATGATGGGTCATATAGAGTTTGCCAAAGAAGCAGGAATATTCCATCTTAACAACCGGTGCGCCTCTTTCAACAGCACCTACCGGTGTTTTGTCGATGTCGCAGAGAAAACCTCTGTAAAGTAGATTTCGGGTTCCATCTGTAAATGCGATCACTCCATCGGTCAATCCCTGATCTCCGGGAACAACTGCGACACCAAATTTTTCACCACGCACCTTCAAAACAAAGCGGCCTCTGGATTTTCGAGCTCCCTCTTGCAGGGCCAGCTTGGCAGATGCCAGTGCGGTCTTTTCAAGGATTGACCATTGATCAGCGGTGGGATAAGAGCAGAGGGTATCGCCAATCATAATTGAGGGTGCACCCCAGAAACAGCTGTCGCAGGAGGTGTTGTTTTTCGGACCGGGACCGGTCCAGAGGCGCAGGGTAATGGTTTGACCTGCGTATTCACTTAAATCGATTTCGGTACTTTCCCAGACTTTAGCCGCGCTGAAACGTGAGAAAAGTTGCTTGGCCTTGCTATCTTCACCAATAACAAACACTTTGAATTCAACTCCGTCGCTGCCTTTGCCTTCTTCTGGCGAGGAGTCGCGAATCGATGTATAGAAAGCCAGCACTGCTTTTTTTTCAGCAGGCAGAGAGAGGGGGTAATCATTCCATGTTATACCTGCTCCTCCCCGATAAGGAGGGTGCACTGAGATGCAGTTGCGCGAGATTTCGCTACGTGTCGCATTTTGGATGGTGATACTGGTGCCGCTTTTTGAATCAGATCCTTTGAAGCCTGTGCTGAACTCAGTTGTTTTACCGTTCTGTTGATAGAAAGAACGGCGGTGGGGGTTCTGAGTCAGACGGATAACTCCCTCTTTCAAATCAACTGTGGCAACTTCAAAGGTTGTGGCGTCAGATTCTTTTTCGGCAGTAAAGAGGGCAATCGGATGGAGAAGACGATCACCGGGGGCCATGAATGAGGCGTGGACCGGATACATGGCTGCCAGTACCCGCTCTTTGGCTGTTGAGGTGCATTTTATTGTGTGGCTTTGACCTGCATCCAGGGAGAGCAGTTCCGTTTCTTGAGGGGTGACGTCCCAGTCATCATTCATCCAGATTTTGATGGTACCCTGCACATTGGAGGGGCTGTTATTGATGAACTGAACCTCAAAGTGCAGCGGCTGGTCAGCTGGTTCAATCTCTTTAACTCCCTCGATTTTAAGAGTCAGCTTGTTCTGTGTATCAATTGGCGGAAGAAATGCCAGAGAGGAAAGAGAGAACAGAGTAATCGCGCACAGCGCAGTTTTCTTGTATAGATTCATAATAACAGATCCTTATTTAATTGTCGTGATTTTCGCAGAACCGGAGCTTGTTGTCAATTTTAACAGGTTGAAAAGGTCCTTCCTTCTTTTGTGTGGATGATCTCGCAGATCTTTCGTTGGCCTACAAAAAGCTGACAATAACTGTAGAGTTGGCTCTCTGAGCCAAAATTGCTTCTGAGAAGCAACGCTACAGTTTATTTACCTGCAGCCAAAACCAGAAAGCATTAAATTATGTGTTCTGAACACGAGGGAGCAAACGGAGATATTTTCAACATTGTGTTTAGCCGGTGAATTGGATATGATTTTGAATAGTTATGAATAATTATTTCAGGAGATGGATTATGAACAGGATGATGATTTATGTGATGGCGGTTCTATTAACCAGCTGGGCAGGTGCAAAACCGGTAACAGGTGACTTTCTGCTACAGACAAAACAATCTACTATGGCTTTTCATAAGAGCGGTGATTCGTGGCAGATGGTGCATTACGGCACAAAAATCGAGAGTGCTCCTGATGCTGCCGCACTGGCCTGGTCCGGTTGGGTGGGCGGCAATTTTTTCGGTCATCGCAAGCCTGATACCTATTCTGTGTATGGTAGCGATAATGATCGTCGTGGTACCATGAACAAGTTCGGTGGTCTTGCGGTGATTCATGCGGATGGGGTCACATCAACTGATCTGAAGGCGGTCAGTGTTAAGACCGTTGATGATAAACCCGGTATGACTCATCTTGTTTTTGAGCTTAAGGATCGTGTCTATCCGTTTTTTGTGATCCAGCATTTCCGGGCTGCTGTAGCAAGTGATGTGATTGAAACATGGGTGGAGATCCGGCACGATGAGAGTGCATCAGTTAAATTGATACGCATGGATTCGGTTGCGCTGGTCTTTCCGCTGATGGCTAAAGAGTATCACCTGCTTTCTCTGACAGGCCAGTGGTCTTCTGAGGGGCAGCTTGTTGAGGCACCGGTGGCTTTGGGCCAGACAGTCAGTATGACATCACGTTCTGGTGTGCGTTCCGCATTCGGCAATAATCCTTCGTTCATGCTCTCTGTGGGGGAACGTGCCACCGAGACCGCCGGTCGTGTGATAGGAGGGGCTCTCGCGTGGAGCGGTGCATGGTCGATCTCAATCCAGCACGATTATGTTAATGCGCTGGCAATCAATGCCGGTTCGGATACCGGCAATGGTGCCTATACTCTGGATGCAGGCAAGCCGCTGGTTACACCCAAAATGGCGTTGACTTACTCGGCTTCAGGTAAGGGTCAGATCTCCCGCAATCTGCATCGCTGGGCACGTGACCATCAGTTGCGCGACGGACATATGCTGCGCCCTGTGTTGCTGAACAGCTGGGAGGGGGCCTATTTCGATTTTGATGAGAGTACCCTCACTGATATGATGGATGGGGTGAAAGAGCTTGGTGGCGAGATGTTTGTCGTGGATGACGGTTGGTTCGCCCGAGGGAAATATGCACGGGATGATGACAAGCGAGGTCTGGGCGACTGGGTGGTTAATGACAAGAAACTGCCTAAAGGATTGGGTTCACTGGCAGAAGAGGCAAAGAAACGCGATCTTAAATTCGGCATCTGGGTGGAACCTGAAATGGCCAACACAACAAGTGAACTGGTTGATAGTCATCCTGAATGGGTGCTGCGTGAAAAGACGCGTCCTCTGCGTCAGGGACGTGGTGGCACACAGGTGGTGCTGGATATGACCAACCCTGCATTGCGTGATAATATCTACAACCAGATGGATGCGATGATCACCAGCATACCCGGTCTGGCTTATATCAAATGGGATGCAAATGCGGACTTTATGAATCCCGGTTCAACCTATCTTGGAGCAGACCGTCAGCCCAATCTGTGGTATGACTATACGGCAGGTCTCTATGATCTGCTTGCCCGACTGCGTGTGAAGTATCCGGATATTCTCATGAAGGCCTGTTCATCGGGTGGCGGACATATGGATTACGGTTTCCTGCGTTATGCTGATGAGTTCTGGACCTCGGATGATACTGATGCACGCCAGCGGGTCTTTATCCAGTGGGGTGCCGGCCATTTCTATCCTGCATGCGCCATGGCAGCGCATGTGACAGGTGTTCCGAACCATCAGACACATCGTTCAACTCCGCTTAAGTTCCGTTTCGATGTTGCTATGTCCGGGCGGCTTGGATTTGAACTGCATCCGAAGACGATGGCTCCTGAAGAGGTTGTTTTTGCAAAACAGGCCGTTAAGGATTACAAACGGCTGCGTCCTGTGATTCAGCAGGGCGATCTGTACCGCCTGGTTTCACCGTGGACACACACCTATGCCTCATTGATGTATGTGAATGATGACAAGAGTCAGGCGGTTGTTTTTCTGTATGGTTTGAATCGACCGGTTATGAGTGATTATCCGGCACCTCTGATGCTGCAGGGACTTGATATTAATAAGCGCTATCGTCTGACGGAGATCAATAAAGAGAAGCGTGGCCATTGTCGTGTCAGCGGTAAAACATTGAGCGGTGCGGCCTTGATGGGAATGGGCGTCCCTGTGAAGTTGAGTGGAGATTACGATTCAGCGGTTTTCGAGCTGGTTGCGGAATAGTCACTGCAGCTTCAGGCCTTTACTCGAAGGGCAAGGCAAACAAGTTTGTCTTTAGCGAACATGTTGCCGGTGGCTTTGTAGCTGGCCTCAGCAGAGGCCGGTCCGGGGTCTGCTGACCCCAGCTACAGTGCAAATGCGCATATGCGTTAATTTAAGAGAGTAGCCGGAATTGAATAAAACGGGTTGAAAAAGACATTTTTTTGATGGAATTGGCTAGATCCGCCGAAGGCTGTGGAGTGCGGTGACTATGTCACCGCTTTTAACAGGCCGACCGTGCATGTTCGGGCGTAGCCGGAGGCGAAGATTGATCGACCTTGCGTGCGACATGGTCGCACGTTCAATAGCGCAAACACGGTTTGCGCACTCCAGAGCGCTTCGCGCTACATATACGGGCTGTTTTGCCATAAACCGTACGAAAGTGCAATTTTAAGGTAACCCAAGCTTCCAGCTTGGCTCATAGTGCGGAAAGCCCTCCAGTCTTCGCCCCGACGCGGCTGGAAGTTTGCATTACTTTAATCCACTTTACTTCACGCAGAGAATACTCAACAGAAAAAATATGTCCCGGACTCAGGGCGCATCAGCCAATCATTGCAATTGAACACTGAGTACTGCTATTACATCATGCGATAACGTAAGTCCGGTTTTCTAACGGACAGTCAGATAAAAAATCGGACCTATGAAAGAAATACTCTAACAGATTCTTAGTCTTTTGCTGGAACGCACTGATTCGCAGATGTTTTCAGGCGCGTTGCCTCAAAATAGATGCACACCGAAGACGTACCGAAATAGGGGTACTGGTTGCCTCAAAATCATGACACCGAGAGGTGTCTTATCTTTGAGGATGGTTTGTTAAAACC
>JAQIBS010000233.1 GCA_027858965.1 Kiritimatiellia bacterium | reverse complement strand
CAGTAGCTCTCCGTAAATTTGAAACTTGTACCTTCTTTTTTATTGCATGTATCATTCTGAGTTTTTAAGGAGTTTAAAATGTCTTGATATTCAAGGTTATAATCTTGCCATTCCCTAATATCATATTCAAATTCTTGCAATTCAATTCCCAGCTTATGACAGTTATGGTAAAAAGAGGCTCTTTCTGCGACAACTTCAGCCTGAGTTGAACACTTTTTAACGATAGCTCCCATGGCGGTTTTACCAGGTAAAAGCGGCTTATATTTTTGAACTATTGATTCAGCACTTATAAAATATCTGTTAATCTCCTTCTCTGTTTCTGGTAGATATTTAAGGGTTATTAACTGCTCTGAGTGATTTATTTCTTTTACAAGTTCAAGAAAATATTCAACATTTTCCTTAAAGAGTATGCCGTCATAACCTTTTAATGCAAAAAGGTATTCTGTGTTTAAATAAAGGACTAACTTTGTGTTCCATTTATGGGGATTGTCGCTCGAATATATAATTCCTTGATATAAAATTAGTCCTTCTCTAATGCCATTAACTTTGTTGACAAAATCTAGATTATTTTCATTGGCAATAATATAAGAACTAATATAGTTAGCGTATTTGTCAGAGTTGCCATTATTGAATAAGAAGTGACTGAAATTTTCTTGAAGAGTTAACTCATCAACTGGGTTTATCTCTTGTTTGCTTTCTTCGCAAATATATTTTTTCAACCCCGCAAAAATTGTATTTGTTTCAGCAGTCTTCTCTAAAAGCTCACTTTCAATATTTAGGTGTAATGATTTTATTTTGTCGTTAAAACTGAAAATAGGTTTATTAAACTCACAGTATTCTTTGAGCACTCGAATAATTACCGTCTTTACAACACCTTCAGGAATGTCGAACTCATAAATTTCTTTAAGTAGGTTTTTTATTTCATAGGAGGTTAAGTTGCTCTTTTTACTAAAAACGACAGCTCCAGAAATAAACTCACCTAACGTAGTCTCAACATTTTTATATTGACTACTGTTATATAACTCCCTGAATAACGCTACCGATGCTAATAAGTTCTTCTCTTTCATTATCATATTTATTCCTTTTGTGTAAAGTGTGCCTACTTCCGTTGGGGTTGTCATAAGCTAAAAAGAGTTCTGTCCATAAAGATTTATCCAGTGTTCTTGGTTTTATCAAAACCCATAAAGTCTGGCATCGGCTTGGAGGTCGAGAAGTTCTTCTTCTGTGTAGTTGTCTAGGTTGGATTTGAGGTCGTCCATGTGGTATGCCCAAATTAAGCTGATGAGAAGTATAATAACTATAGCGATTAATGTTTCTGTTATTTCAGCTTTTGTGAGGGCTTTTCGGTCTTGCTTTCTTTGGATTTGGGAGCAGCAAAGGTATCTTAAACTTGATTCGGGAGTGAGTACTTGCGTTTGTTTCGGATCGCCCCTGGAAACCAAGACAAACTGAAGCAACCACGATTCCGATTCCTCCCTTAGCCTCTTTTCCTTCTTGAGCGAGAACTGCTACGTCAAACTCGACTTCGTGTAGAATAGGAAATTCCTTAGGGTTACCGTTACGAGCAGTTTTCAACTCGACTGGATTCACAGTTGCACCAGAACCTTTTAGTTCCTCGCTTGCCTCATTAATAGCACCAACAATATCGACAAGCGTTTGTTTCACAAAATCTTTTAAATTCATATTAACTTCCTGTTATTAATAGACCTATGTTATCAGGTGTAGGGGGTGTTTTAAAGTTATTTTTATGTTTTATAAATATTATTTATGTTTTTTAGGTTGACAGGTGTGCGTACACCTTGGTAATGTGGCAGCAATAAAGGAAAAAGCTGTATGCCTGGTCAACGAAAAGAAGGTAAGAAAAGAATAGCTGTTTGGCTTACAGAAGAAGAGCGTCAAATGTTGGATGTTTTGATCGAACAGGGGGCGGTTAAAGATATGTCTGATTTTGTTAAAAAATCTATTTTAAGTGCTGCAAAAAGAGAGGGTGTCAAGCAGGAATAGGGGTCAGCCCTGGATTTAGAACTTAACGGCATTGATTCGGGGAGGTGAAGGCGCAATGTCTCTACCGATTCGATCAACCGGTCAAAAAAATTATCAAAGACAAACAGATTATTAAACCCCGTCTAGGTTTACGGTATAGGGGGCGTATCACGACATTGAGCCTGATATAAGTATTTAAAACGTAAAGCTCTTCAAACCTCAAAATATAGTCTTTACGTGGACGTAGATGGAAATTCGAAATTTGTCATTACCCACTTAATGTAGAATTTTGAGCTATGACCCGCAGCGACATACCATAAGCCCCGGCGGCGGCTCGAAGTTTTTAAGGTAAAATATGTTCAGGTAAAAAATAACTGCGACAGCGTGGTAGGTTTTGAGGGTAGAAACCAGCTGTCGCTCTCTGAGCTTTAGCGGTCAAGAGATCGAAAAATGGATTGCAGCCCTTCGGCAAGCTCAAAACAGGCGTGGTAGGTTTTTGAGGTGAAAAATATCGATTGCAGAGAAGTGACGCAGAGAGAGCTGGGCTGGCGCGGTATCAGCCCCTCCTCCCATGCGTAAGATAACACCTTAATGTGTTCACGGAATTGAAAAAGTACCATCAGAGGCACGGACACGGAAATATCCTTTGATGCAGTTGGGATTACAGACACATATCTGAATGTGACTTTGCCCCTGAAAACCTGCATCAGGATAAAGCTCTTTTCCCTCCGCAAACATCCCTCGTACAGAATCAAAAGCCTTAAAATCACTTGCTTTGCGGTACTGATGTAATGTCTCAATAACCGCGCAATCCAAATCGCGCAAGAGTGGCTGGCCATCTATCAGCTTATTTAACGGAAGAGGTTTTCCGGAGACACTAGCCAGATCTTCTAATAACTCATATGCTGATTTAAGAACCTGAAGCGACTTGCCTTCAAGCAGATTCAGGCAATGAAGAATACATAATACTCCCCGCTTTAGTGCTTGAAAGCCTTCTTTAGATTTCCTTTGTGGGTATACATGCCCGTCGATGCCAAGAATTCAATAGATTTTTCTTTTGAAGCAGCAATTCTCCACGAAAATTCACGCATTCCCTCGATTTGTTCGCGTATTTCTTTATCAGACATGATGCACTTCCTCCATTTGATTTTATTATTTCATCAAATGATGGTAGCGTCAAGGGTGAATGAGCGAGTCTTTACGAAAATTCGCTATCGACCGTCATCCGTTTATTTATCCGAGAAACAGCCTTACTTACCGCATCAAACGACATCTCTGTTTTTACGCCAAGTTCACGCAAGGTCAACCCGCAATGTGCGCGCTCAATGGACAAAACAACACATCTGCCTTTCTAAGATTGCTTTGGCCTCATCCCATGGAATAAATGACTCGGTGCCGTCTTTTATCGCCTGTTCTCTTTCTTTCAAAAGGTCTCCATGCCAGGCGGGCATTTTAAGATCTTCCTGCGGGACGCTTAAGTCTGCCCATAACTCTTCCATAACAGTAATTTTTTCAAGCTTGGACATCCTGTCTAAAGGTAAGACTGTATTCATAATATTCCCCTTATTTAATGTTAGGATATGTCTTTTGATGAAGAAATTAAGGAATATAATTCTGATGGGATCAGGGGTGGGCGCATTTCAGTTCCGTTGAATTTCCTGGTAAGTTGAATTAATGCAAAGGAAAGTAGTGCAAGCATCCTGCTGTGTCGGTGCGTAGCCCAAAGGGCGAAGACCGGCTTGCCTCAATAATTAGCCAAGCAGGATGCTTGGGTTACCTTGAACAATGACAGAATGTGGTTATTATAGCAAAATTCGCTTAATCAACGGAAGTGAAATGCGCCCAGCAGGGTTGTATGCTTGGCTTCTAGATAATGGGTAGGTGGTTTATCAAGCTATGAAGACCTGCGTGATGGATGGTATGCACGCGCTGAATGGGTAGCTTCGGAGAGGTGAAGACGGGAAGTATCTGCTGATTCTGTCAATCGAGTAAAATTTTTAAAGGATTTGACATTAACGGCACTCTTCAAAGTTCAGCATTGAACTAGCTGCGCTTCGTAAAAAGGAAACTGACGACTGATAATTGTTAACTGACGACTGTAAACTGTCGACTGACGACTGTGAACTGTCGACTGTAAACTGTGAAAATGGTAGGCCAGGGGAGGCTCGAACTCCCGACCTACGGATTAGGAATCCGTCACTCTGTCCAACTGAGCTACTGGCCTACAAATTTGATCAGACATTATCAGAAAAATGACTGCTTGGCAAGTGCTGTATATATACGTTAATATTATGCTCATTAATGAAGGAATCTATTAAAAATAAAGAGTCGGGGGGACGTTCGGTGGGGGCTAAGTTATTTAAGTTTTTTATTAAGAGTTTTTTTGTCTTTATTCTCTGCCTGATGGCTTATCTATGGATGCAGCGTCAAGACATTGCAACTACTGTGATTCAGCGTCAGCTGTATACTATGGATATCTATGATCTGGATTTTACGGTTGCTGAAATATCCCCGTTTAATTTTGAGTTGCGCGATATTTCCTGGGGACAGCCGGAGCAGCCTTTTTTGTTTCTTTCCTCCTTGAAGCTTTCTTTTACCCCGAAAGGTCTTTATTCAGGCGGCATCAATCAGATCAGCCTGAGTGGGGTTGAAACGGCGGTTTGTCTGGATAAGGATAAGAAGCCTCAATTTGAGCTTTTGGAGCGGATTCAGCTTGCGGTTGCACGTGCTAAGCTTGCGTATCCTTCGAAAGCAGGAGGTGTTGAAAAGGGGGTGTTTGTCCTTCCTGAAATCTGGTTGAAAAAGGGAACCCTTGTTCTACGTGAATTTGATGGCTCTGAGGCAGGTCGGGTAGATTTTGATGGCAATCTCAGTAACGGAAGAGGCACTTTAGAGTTAAAGGGGGATATTACACTTTCTGCGGGTAAAGATGTTGGTTTCAAGGGACGGCTGGATTTGCTAGCACTGGATTTGTCCTCTTGCGCTGCCAGTATTAAGGCCGGAATTGATCTGGGTGAAATGGTTGATCCCTCGCTTGGCTTTAAATCCAGCAGGATTGATCTGATTGGATCGGTTCAGGTTTGCGGGCTTGATAGTTCTCCTGAGTGGAATTTGAAACTGCAGGTGCCGGAAAGAAAATATGTTGCAGAGGCTGCTGATTTCGCTCTTTCAACAATGTTAAAGGGGCAGTGTGAGTTCGGTGGATCAATTACAAATGTGAGTGGGTTTGGTGATGTTTACCTGAATGATCTCAGCTTTGATATACCGGCTGCCACTGGGCATCCGGCGATAACGAATGGAGCTGATATCTCTTTGTCTTTTGAGCTTCCATCAACTGCTGTTGATCAGTTGGATAGCGCGAAGATCAATGGATGTTTGGATGTTGTCGACATCTATTCGCAAGCTGATGAATTGATTGATCTTTGTGATGGTATTGTTCGGTTTGTTTTTACGCTCTCTGCCAAAGAAGGTTTTCAAACCCCTGGACCTAGTTCGCTTTTTCCCGTTTTATCTGTGATGGGTGTTGATATGACTGCCGGTATTACTGATCTTTCGGTTACCAATAATGCCGTTAATGTGAAAAGTTATCTGTCGGTTAAGGATGAAGCTTTGAAGGTTCTGGTTGATGTAGTTGTGCCTCTTGCTGATCCGCAGAGCGGCTCTGCCAGGATTGAGGTTCCATCAGCGGTTGTTGATAGCAGTGGAATTTTTGGTCAGTTGGCACGTGAGAAGAGCGGAGAACGTTTTGACTTCAGCGGGACAATCTCAGCATCCGCAATGGTTGTCGGTTTAAAACCAGGGGCTATGGTTACCGGGTGTGTTGATGTGGTTGGCGGAAGTTGTAGTAACGAAGATGTCACAGTTACGGGGATTAATCTTAATCTGCCATTTGAATTCAGGGATGAGTTTAGATCTGTTGATGCCCCTATGATGACCATTGACTCTGTGAAGGCCGGTAATTTATTGATGAATGACGGGATGATCAGACTACATCTTAACAGCCGTGAGCTGTTTTTAGAGTCGGCTCAGATTGGCTGGGCTAAAGGTTTTCTTCGAGCCTACTCTATTCATGTCGGAGTTGACGGAAATATTCGCAATGAGTTTATGATATATGCGGATAAGATTGATGTTGGTGAAGTTTTTATGTTTATTATGCCTTATGAGGGCACTATAGAGGGAATTCTCTACGGAAGGTTTTCTGTCGGGATAAATAATAAGAGGATTGCTCTTTCCGCCGGATATTTGTATTCTTTACCTGGTCAGGGGGGGTATTTAAAGTTAGATGATCCTGCTGGAATGGAGACGCTCTTGCGGCTGGCAGGCATTAATAGGAATGTTAAAGAGCTGGCAAATGCACTAAGCGATATGGATCTGGATACGGTGAGATTTGACCTGGACTCTGGTGAAAAAGATGATTCGAGTTTAAAAATACGGTTAAAGGGGAAATCGAACTATGAGAAACGCCCAGCCCCTGTGGATTTAAATTTGAATATTAACGGTGCTCTGGAGAAACTTTTGAATTTAGGAATGGATTTATCGACTATGGGCAAGTAGAGTGAAGAAGTGCGAGAGTTCTAAAGTGCTAACCAGCCGTCGCCCTTTGGGCTTTGGCGGTCAAGAAGTGCTAAGTGCGATTGTGCTGGATAGAGTATGTTTTGAGGTAGAAATATAGAGGGGTAGAAAGATGGGTGCGTTTCCTCCTTCGCCAAGGCTTCCTCCTTCGCCAAGGCTTCGGCGGGACAAGACGGTGGGACAAGACGGCGGGACAAGTCGTAGTATTTTTGAGGTAAAAAATGTTCAGGTAAAAGATGGGTGCGCTTTGTTTAGTGGTTAGGGAGGTGAGAGGTAAGAGGTGCTGGAGGGGCGGGTGCTGCCCGTGAATGGCAACTGACAACTGCCCCCTGACAATTGACCACTGCCGACTGTAAACTGATGACTGTAAACTGACGACTGTAAAAAAAATTAAGAAAGGTGATGTGGGATTAATGAAGAGATATATGATATTTATATTGCTTGGCCTGGCTATATGCGGGGGATGTTTTTCTTTAAAAACGGAGCATAAGGTGGAGGTGGAACCAATTCATATTACGATGGATATTAATGTGAAGGTTCAGCAGGATCTTGAAAAGTTTCTGGATTTAGAAGATTGATTTATTTTAAGGAGAAAATTATGAAAACTATGAAGATTAAATTATTTGCAATGATGGTTTGTGTGGCAGCTTTGACTTTAAGTGTTTTTGCTGATGCCAAGAGTGATGCGCATAAGCGGCGTAAAGCCCGTAAGAATGAGGTTGCTGTTTTGGTTTCCAGTGGCGATGCCTCTGAGGGCAGTAATGGATATCTGGTAGCAAAAAAGGAATTGAGCGCTGCTAAGCAGGCTGTGGTTAAAGCTGAGAATAAGGATAGGAAGATCGGCTATGAGGCCATTGCCAAACAGCATAATACCAGTGTTGAAGCCATCTCTATAGCGGCTGGCAAAATCAATCGTAAGAAAAAGAAATGATGCTAAAGCAACTGCTCAGAAACCATTCTGAACCTATGTGATATACAATCACTTTTACATTCATTGCTTAGTTGAGTGATATGCATAGTTGCTTTAGTCAACAACGCTCCGCGTTGCATAGAAGAGATGGGTGAAAGAAGTCCTGAAGTGCGAGAGTTCTAAAGTTCTAAATTAAAGAGGTAGCGCCGTTAGCGCATCAGCTGTAGTGGCCGCACTGAGAGCGGCTGCTACATCTTTAACCAGTTTAACCTCTTCAACTCCCATCCGCACCCCACCTGTCTTGAGCCTGTCGAAGGATTTTTCACCTCTAAGATTTTTCGCCTCAAAAAAAACTATCACGCTGCAACAAATCATTCTGCTAATAACTGTGCTGCCTACAAATAATGAAGCACACTCTCTCCGCACCTCTGCGAGGGGTGAAATTGCCATAAATGCAATAAGCAGGGGTAGCATTTCTTTGAGCTCCTTGAGCTCTTTGTGGATAATAATCTTAACTGTCGACTGTAGACTGACTCCTGACTCCTGAATCCTGACTCCTGACGCCTGACTCCCGCCTGACTCCTGTAAACTGCCGACTGATTCCTGATGCCTGACTCCTGAATCCTGCTAATCCAATGGGACAGATTGGAGCCACTGGGGATTTTCCCGCACTCCTTCTGCCTCTTTGATCGGCCATGTTGCCCGGGCATCAGATTTGTAGAGTCCAATCTTATCGAGTGGAATGGGTTTGAAGCCCAACTTGATAGCAGGCGACTCAGGTTTCAGATGAAAGTCTCCATTGTCAGGATCAACAAATAGGGGATCGGCAATAATGGAATGGGTATCCGCGCCCTGCATCTGCCATGCCTCCCATTCATTGGCTTTTTCGACTTGCTCAAGTTTCAGTTCGCTGATCTCAGCGGTTCCCGTTTTAGAATCGAATTGGAACTGAATTGACATTTTTCCAAGTCGTTTGTCAAAGTCCTTTTCCCCCTCTGCTGGAAAGTGAAATGCTGTCTGGCAAAGGGTTTCGTTGTTCTCTTTTGGATGGAATCCTTTTTGGCCAAATCTTCTCCACAGACCATTGCTTTCAGAGACCACTCTGGTGATCAAGCTACCCTTGCAGTTTTTATTACACAGCTTAAATGACAGGCAGTAGTCTTTGCCGGGTTCAAAGGCAAAAGGCATGGATTTTATGCAGGCATTTTTAATATACTTTTTTTCCGGGTTATATGAAGCGAACAGCTTAAAGGCCGGCTTTCCGAGAGAGTTTGTTACGACCTCTGACTTTGCATCAGGGAATGTCTTATGATACCAGAACCAGCCTCTTGCCTCGGTATGGTTAGAGTTTTTACGTAATTCCTCCTGGAGTTCACCCGGGGCATAGGCCAGGATAGGGAAGAGGGCGTTTGGAATCTTGTCAGTCAGATCAGCCAGGCTCTGCTTATAGCCGCTTTTGCCTGTTTTAATAGGGGTTTTGCCACCGTTCCAGATTGTATTGTAATCAATGGTGTTGTATTCCATGTTAACATTTGTGGCTTTGATATAGCGGGATTTGGGTTGATTGGGATAGTAGAAAATATTTCTCTCAACCTTGTTGCCGCGCATCATATTCCCGTCCGGGAGAAATGGATCTTCAGGGGAAACATGCATACCGCGCATTTTTGCCCATTCCGGGTTTTTTAAAAGCTCATTATGTTTCTTAAGCATCTTCGGCTGTCGGTCTCTTAAGAAAACTCCTGTCGGACTGTTGTTCCAGCCCTGTAGCGAGAGTTGATGAGTCGTCCCTTTTTGACTGGCGTTGTGTGCAAAAATGTTGTTGTATATGTGATTTTCACGAGCATTATGCAGATGCATGGCCCCCATTTGACAGCGTTCAACAATATTTCCGTATACATCATAGCCGCAACCGGATTCATCCAGATAAATGCCGCAGGCAAAAACAAAGAACTTGCCGTGATTGTTAAAGCCGATGCTGTCGGTACAGTGGTTATAGCGTATAGTTGTCCAGCCACCTGTCCAGCCTCCGCCGTAGGTGCAGCCTGTATCTTCCATCTCCAGGTTGCAATGTCGGATGCGGTTATATTCGAGTGTATGCAAAATGCCGCCGTAAAAGACGCCGCAGCGCGGCATATCATGGATTAGGTTGTGTGACATTACAACGCCAGTGCCGCCAACCATGATGCCAATACCATGGCGATTGAACTGTCCGACATGATGAATGTAGCAGTTATCAACGACATGGTTACACTTATCCATTTTGACCTTATCTCCAGCGTAAATTTCAACGCCATGTCCGCCAATATTCCAGATGTCGCAACCGCGCACAATGCAG
Source organism: Kiritimatiellia bacterium (assembly GCA_027858965.1). GTDB lineage: Bacteria > Verrucomicrobiota > Kiritimatiellia > RFP12 > UBA1067 > M55B167. Next base: position 35,427 of record JAQIBS010000233.1, on the reverse strand, counting down.
TTGTATCCTTTTCTAATAGTGACTCCGGCCCCGCCCATGTAACCGAGGTCATGGATAAGTGATTTTTCTATAATGACATTTTTGCATTTGCTTAAGGATACAGACTGATTTTCGGCGCAGGTTAATTCCAATCCTCGGATTAAAACATTTTCAACCCCGTCAAATCGCATGATTGAGTTAACAGTCGGTACAGTGACACTCTGACCTGTCAGATCTTGAGGAGGAATAAAATAGAGCTTCTGTCCTTTAACATCCTGGTACCATTCGCCCGGCGAATCGAGTTCCTCTTTCATTCCGAAAACAGCATAGCGGTCCTCTGGACGGGCGGCATAGGGCATTTTTTTTATGAGTGTAATTGTCCGTGTCTCAGCATTAAATTCCTTGATCGGGAGAATCTTGTTCCACCAGTTATAACGGGGGAAGATGCAGAGCTCTCCATCGGCTGGACAGGACCAGCTACGCGTGTCCTTTTCGCGCATAACTGCAATGTCGGTACGTTCACCTTCAATATCGGTGTACATAGGGGGACGTTTTCCATCAACATAGGCCCAGCCGCCTGAGTAGGGTAGGTCCGGGTTGTAGTTAGGGTAGCGAGCCCAGATCTGTCGTGTTCCATTGAGATAGATCTGTTTAAATTTCTTGGTAATTCCCAATGGTTTCAGATCTGCTTCCCAGACATCGCTACGTCCGTTGAAATCTGATTTTTTCCAGTTGGGAACAACAACACCACCAACCAGCAGGGGACGTGCAGTGGGGTTCTTTGGATCAACCAAGTTCTTAATTGTAAGCGGTGCTGCCTCTGTGCCGTTGTCCTGTTTGTTAAAAGAGATGGTCTTGCGGATCTGATAGGTGCCGGGGTGCATCAGGATAGTCACCGCTTCGTTGGAATTGGTTTTGCGGGATTCACGACCCATAAGTCGGGCTTTTCCCAGAGTCAGCACAGGCGCTGAATCTGTTCCCTGATTGGAGTCTGCTCCATTTGGTGCAACATGGATATCAAGAGCTAAGACAATACTGTTAAAAAGACAGAAAGAGAGCAAGACTAAACAAGACCGCATAATAAATTACCCCATTATTAATTATCAAACAAACAGTCTGTATTTTTAACTATAGAGGTAATTTTGTCAATTGGGTATTTTGTTGTGAGGACTTTTAGCAACCGCCACTATGTTTCGCATAAATATATTTGCAGAATAATAGAGATATTTTCTTTGTAGTTGCCCTCGCAGAGGCGCGGAGATCGCAGAGTCTTTTCTCCCTCAATTCAGCAAGATGGAAGATCATGTTGAATATAGCAACTACGGCCCGCCGGAGGCGGGCCATCCCCATGGTTTTCAAAAGCGGAGCGTGGGAGGGCTCGCCTCCGGCGAGCAGTAACCCTTGGATTTCGGGCAAAGCCCGCATTAGCAAACCTGCTCTGCGAACTCAGCGGCTCAGCGAGGTTTAATGTTTGCGTCATTCTCAGTTTGTATTTCACCTCAAATTGAAAAGTAATTATATAACAAAAGGCTCGCAATTACTGCGGGCCTTTTTAGTTCGATGTTGGACGTTCAATGTTGGCTGTTGGACGTTCGTGTTTTCTCCATTACGTAAGCGTCCAAGGGCCGCGCGGAGTACGCCCGAGCATGGCCGCCGCAGCGTCATCACCGATGATCTGCTCTTTATCTGGATTCCATTGGATTTTACGTCCGGTCAGCATGGCAATCTGGCCGAGGTGACCGATGCTGGCTGAACGGTGGGCGACCTCTGCCGGTGTGAGGGTGGTGTCACGGGTTTTGACGCAGTCAATAAACTCGCGCTGATGTCCTGGGCTGTGGAATCTGATCTCGCCGGCCTGAATCTGTGAGTCGCGAATCTGCGGGGTGGAGGCATCATAACGTCCACGATCGACCCAGACCCATTCGCCATTTTCACCATACCACTTTGTTCCACTTTTAACCTGATTGCTGTCTGCCACCACTATCTCAACGCCATCGGCATAGGTGCCGGTGTAACGGTAGCTTTTTGGGGAATCAAAAATATAATCAGGGTCAAAGGGGCAGTATCCTGTAAATGATGAAGGTCCGCTAGTATCTTTGCCAAGTCCCCACTGTGCGATGTCAGCGTGATGGCCAATCCAGTCCATCATCTGTCCGCCACCCCAGTCAAGTACCCAGCGCCAGTCCCAGTCGTAAACGCCCATAAATTCACGGTAAGGCGCTGGACCCAGCCACATATTCCAGTCCAGACCTTCAGGGATGGCCTCGCTGAGCTCATACTTGCGACGACCGCGACCACCGGATGGCAGACCAACCTCAACACGGGTAATTTTGCCGATACGCCCATTACGTACCAGTTCAACAGCCCGTTGCATTTCGCCCCTGGAACGCTGCCAGCTGCCTGTCTGCCACACACGACCATGCTGCTTTATTGCATTAACCAGAGCACGGCCTTCAAGCAGGTCATGGGTGAAAGGTTTTTCGCCGTAGATATCTTTGCCATGACGCGCTGCAAAGGTGCCGACATACGCGTGCCAGTGGTCGGGGGTGCCTATCATGATGGCATCAATGTCGGTTCGACTGCATGCTTCACGATAGTCTTTGATCATCTCGCAGTCGGTATTCTTGTATTTATTATCGACGCTCTTTTTGGCTTTTTCCATTTTGGCGGTATTGACATCGCAGACCACCTTGACGTGAACATCATCAAGTCCTAAAAAGGCTCGCATATTGCCGGAGCCCATGCCGCCAACTCCCACCATCGCCATGTTTATGCGATTACTGGGGGCGTTTTGTCCAAGAACTTTTGATGGGACAATGTTAAATGCGGATACGGCCACTGCCGTTGCACTTGCGCTTAAAAAGTTTCTTCTGGTAAGTTTCATTATCATTACTCCTAGTAAAATATCTGTTAACGCAGTGAGTCTGCTGTGGCTTTGATCTCTTTAATTAGATTTTGATCCATTCCTGCTTTGATGTAGATCTCATGGATGGACCAGTGCAGACCTGGGCGTTTGCCAGTGGTGACGATCTTAATATGCCGTCCTGTGGCCGACATTTTGATAACAGTTTTCTTCTGTGATTTACCATCGGCTTTTGCAACCGGGTTGCCCCAGTTTTTGTCGTCGTCGCTCACAAAGACCTCACAGCCGTTGGGTGTGTCGTTACCTGAACGGGTGGTATCGAGTAGTATCTGGGAGATGAATGTTTTGCTTCCAAGATCAATAGTGAACCACATTCCCTTTTGCGAACCACCGGATGTCCAGCGAGATCCATCGTTACGATCAATAGCCAATTTGGCATCGCGTCCATTATGGGATGCGTTCACTTTCCATGCTTTGGGGGCAAGCTCACCTGCTCCGATTGCGTTGTTCCCTTTAAGCTGTTCATCATAGAGTTTGACGTAAAGCTTTTTAGAGGCGGCTCCGCAGCCGGCATCATTGAAGCAATTCTTCAGAAGGGTGAATGTATCAATGGTGTTCTCTTTAAAATAAAGAGTGGTAAGTGTTTCGCGGTCTTTGTCAGAGGGTGCGTTTTTAAAGAGGTCACTGCACATCTTGTCTGCATTTTTTCCGCCTTTGGCCATTGCCAGCTTGAGTGCACTGCGATATGCCGTCTTCTTAAGCTTTGCATCGCTTTGCTCCTTGAGAGTTTTTACCAGTTCAGCATAGGGCTTGATGTTAGACCAGCCACCCAGTGTACGAATTGCGCTATTGGCGACAGTTGTGTTTGTGTCACTCATGGCTTTGCTGATAACAGGGATGTAGGCGTCATCGCTGTACTGTGCCATCAGGTTGATCAGTGTGACCTTGGCAGCGGCACTTGCAGAGCCCCAAGCTTTGAGTAACTCTGTTTTACGCTGTTCCGGGTTAACATTGCGAATGGATGAACGAATCGCTGATTCAGCCTGGTTGACATCACTATCCTGTACAATAGCCAGACATGTAATCAACTGCTTATAGCTCTTTTCATTAGCTGTTTTGCCGATGGCCTTCCATGCCTCTTTGCGAACAGATGCGTCATCTGATTTGAGGAATGCCGCCATCTTAGAAATATCATCAGCACGGGTTCTTTCAGCGAGGATTTTGAGAACGGCTTTTTGTTTTTCAATATCTGATCCTGCAATCTCAATCAGCTTTGCGCTACTCTCTTTGCATAACATATCGTTGAGTGCCATGGATGCGGCCTTCTTGATCTCGTTATCAGGATCACTCAGCTTAGTGAACATTGCAGGAACATTAGCCGCGGTTCCAATTTTGCAGAGGGCCTTTAGTGCAGCGCCGACAACTTCAGGCTTCTCGGAGCTGAGCATTTTTGCGATAGCCGGGGCGCTTGCCTTTGAGTTCTTTGCTGCCAGTTTGGTGATAATGGCTGCCTGACCCTCAGGACATGCCTTTGCCATTGCAGCAACCAGAACAGTATCGGGCACCTCATCGGCGTGACGTACCAGGGTTGCCTTAACCATGGGACACTCATCTCTTATGCCTGTCATGAAATAATCTGGATCATTAACAAGCTGAGCCTTGGCGCAGGCCGCTCTCAAGGCTGCCGGTGCACTCTTGTCCTTCATTATATTTGCCGCTATTTTTGCTGCGGCTTTTGAGTTGCCCGAGGTAGCCATCGTTCCGATAGCCGCTGCCAGAGCTGTGTTTTTCGTGTCTGTGAAATCAGGATTATTGTAGTTGAGCAGCTCTTTAAGAGCATCCTTGTCGCCGATTCGTCCCAGCCCTGAGAGAGCTGCCACAATCACATCGCGATTCTTATCGGTCAGTGCTGTGGCGATGGCTTCAGAGTTTTTCCGGATTACCAGTGCGTTTATTATATTGACGCGAAACGCTCCGCTGGAAGTTGAGAGAGCTTTGACCAGTATGCGGGAGGCCGCTTTGCTGCGGGTTCCTGCCAGCACTGTGACCGCCCAGTTCTGCGTGTCCTGCAATGAGAGGCATGCCGCTACAGCTTTAACATCCGCTTCAATACCACAGTTAAGCAACGTCCTAAGAACCGCCTGCTTTGCAAAGGGTGACGCTGTGTTGTCAACCAGAATAGCGGTGATTTTATTGATGTTGGCTTTGTTGACCTTTTTATTCTGTGTGTTGCGGATGATATCCTGCATCAGGGCAAAGGCTTTGTTAACACTCACGGAGTCAGCTGATTTGACATAGGTGAGATCTTTGTCCGAGATGCCGGGAGGGGCATCATCAACTTTCAGATCACCCAGTGTGTATTGCACCCCTGCAATAATGTGGGTCAATACGGCTTTGTCCAGATAGGTGCGCTGATCGTGTGAAAATGATGTGTAGAAAACACGGCCTTTACCGTAGGGCCTGATCCATGTAACGGCATAGTCGTTATCTTCGCGCTTTTGTCCTTTGGTGCTGGCCGTTGCTTTATCGCTGAAATCCAGAGAAACCAGTACTCGCAGCTTAGCACGATTATAGAAGGGGGACTGCTGCTGATAAATCTCATCACTCCATTTGAAGTTCTTACCGCCGAAGCTGGCATTAATCGGGTGATCCGGTTCATCCAGCTTGAATGCCCAGGTTCCTCCGGCGCTCCATGGATGTCCCCAGAATCGTCCGCCAACCATTTCTGCTGCTGCTTCAGCTGCGTAAAAGTTATCGGCGCCCGCATGAATCACAGCAAGCCCTTTGCCTGATCTGACATAGTCGATCAGATCATATTCCAGAGCAAAATTCTCTTTGGTATTGAGTCGGGTTGTATTGAGAAGAATCAGCGCATCATATTTTTTAAGATTTGCGGCGCTAAGATCCTTATACTCACGTGAAAAGTCGAATGTGTACTTATCGTGTTTGGTCTGAAGCTGCTTGAACGCCTCTATCCCATACTCAATTGCGCTGCCATGCACATAACCTTCGCAGCGCCAGAAGACCATGACTTTACGTTTTTTTGCTTTAGCTGGTAGAGTTTCAGGAATAATCGCTTTGATTTTAGCAATCTCTTCCTTTGGTACCGGTTTGAGATTTTGTGCCTGAATTGCCATTCCCATTGACAAAGTGAGCACAGCTGTTAAAGCCGTCTTAACGACATTAAGAGGTTTTCTGTTCATATATCTTTCCCTTTAGTTATAACTTAATTTCAGGCTCAGTATCTTGCGCGAGAAAACAGAAATATATTACATCATCAAAATGAGTTTGGTAAGGGTAAAATTACGTATGTTATGTGTAAAATTGCGAAACCGCAAAATCCTAGCGCAGCCACTTCGGCAAGCTCGGGACAGGCATATTCGCACCCATTTTTTTTAACTACGAAAAACACGAATGACACGAAAATAATAACGACGCAGATTTTCTCCTGCAAAGGCGCAAATCAAACGGACATCAAGTCTTCTTTTTTGTGAGTTTGGTGTTTTTCGTAGTTAATAACTCTGTATCACTGTACCTCTGTGTTAAAAGTTAAAATATTTTTTATCTCTGCAACCGTTGCTCCATTTTGTCGGTTGATATGATTTGCACAGGTTGTGAATCAGGAATCCAGAGAGCAAGAGATTCAGGGTAGTGCTCTTTGATCAGTGTTTTGCCCTCTTCAATGCTTAAAACAAAGAGAGCGGTGGAGAGTGCATCGGCTGTGGCGGCATCCGGGGCCACCACGGTTACTCCTGCTACTCCTTTGATCGGCATGGCTGTTCGCCCATCGATAATATGGGCACAGCGTTCTCCTTCTATTATAACATAACGTTCGTAGTTGCCCGAGGTGGCAATAGCTTCACCATCACGTATTAGAATTCTGGCAATAATCCGTGAGTCATTAAATGGATCTCGAACACCGGTCAGCCACCCGCCACGCCCAGGGCGTGCTTCACCCATTGCCCGCAGATTACCACCCAGATCAATCAGCGCGTTGGTAAGTTTTTTTTCATTTGCGGCCTGCCAAACCTGATCGACTGCATAACCTTTGGCAATTGCCCCTAAGTCGAGCTGCATTCCGGCTTTTGTCAGGCGGACCGCATTCGAGCTGTTGATTGTTGAGAGTTCAACATCAGCGATGTCGGCAAAACTCAGTGCTCGCTGAAGTGACCTTGTTGAAGGAATAGTTGATGGGGTGGTGGCTCCGTTAAACCCCCACTCTTTCAGAACAGGACCGATCAACGGGTTGAATGCCCCGCCGCTATCTCTGGTTATCCTGGTTGAGAGCTTAAGAATCTCTGTGAAGCTGGCTGAGACCGGAACTGCTAGATCCCGACCTGCATTGCGATTGACCATGGCTAGAGTGGAGTCGCTGTTCCATGAGGAGAGCTCGGCTTCCATAGTTGCAAACTCATCCTGGGCAATATCGCGCAGTGCCTGCGCTGTTGCCAGATCGGTTGATTGAACCGCCGCAATGGTGCCCATTGTGCACCACTGCAGTCTTTTGATTTCATCTGGCCGTTTGTTGCATCCCGCGGTAATCAGCAGGAGTATGGAGATAATGGCGAGTTTGTAAGATATATTTTTCATGTGATTGAATATTGTAGATTAAATCAGCGCATGATAGCAATGTTGGATCTGCAAAATGCGGCAGTACACAATTAGCAGTTGACCTCCCCCTTCAGGGTACATGTTTATCATTTGTTATTATCCCAGGGCGTTGCCCATGGCTATCATTGCACAGTGGTGCAATATGCATTGCAATTGGTTTCAATGCCCCAACGGGGCAAAGCACCTTAGCCCTGGGCAACGCCCAGGGGTTGGAATGTATTAAATAATATTTGCCCTGAAGGGGCAACTCAATAACGTTGCAATCCCGCTTATCAATTAAATACCCGTACTCGATAAAATCCGCTGCTGTTGCTTTGGGGGAGTGCCACTGAGATAATTCCGCCTGTCCCGGAGATGTCGCGGTAGCCCTCGACCGGCATCCAATCTGGATTGGTAAGTTCAGGGGTGCATTCCACCGTATAGCTTTTGCTCGAAATGCTTGTCCAGCTCAGGTTGAAGCTGTTTGTCTCTCCTGTATTAAAGAGTTTGATAATAAATACACTTTGTGCATTATCGGCATCGGTTCCGGCACTCTCTTCATCTGCGGTTATTGTTCCATCCTGGTCGTAATCACCTGTTGGATTGAGGATAAGCGCTGTCAACTCAAGAGCTTCACCTCTGTTGCCGATAGGGTCGCTCGGCACAAGGGTGATTGTGCTCTGCTGATCGAGTCGGTTGGTCATTGAGATCAGCGCGCTGCTTGCATTGCTGTAGATGCCACAGGTATTTGTTAGGTTATAGATGGTATAGAAAACGGGATTGTATTCAGGTATGTCCACCGCTGGAGGCCACTCCAGTGTAATCTGATTGGTTGTGATCAGATAGTCACCGCTTGTGCTCTGCGGACCGGCTGAAAGCTCCCCGGTTTCAAACTGTGGTGCAATGTTGTCCACCTCGAATATTTCCGTTAGCTCTGTGGCAAACCAGGGGTTGGCTGCGGTGATGCGCATGAAGAGATTTGAACTCCAGGTTATATCCGCTTCCGGCGTTGTGCTGTTCCATGTGGCGTTGACTATATTGGTTATCGGAATTGAATTGGTCGTGGCCGGAATATCGCTAATAACCCCATCGATGGCATACGTAGGGATCTCGGCATGATACGGAGATGTATATATATTTGTGATAATGGCACTCTGCCAGTTATGTCCGCGATCATTTGACCATTTCATTGTCAGGGTGACCGGTTCGTCATCCACATCATGTACTCTGGTCAGTATGGCAACCGATCCATTTCCATTGGTAATCTGAGATACAGCGTAGTCGAGCACCTCCGGCTGCTGACGTATTTTTGTCTGCCAGTTGAAGGAGTGTATGGCGTTGGTTGGGGCGTTGCTGGTTAATATGACGGTCGTGCTCATATCCCGGCTCTCAATGATTTGGGGCAGGTTTCTCCAAAGCAGCTCACTGAAGTATCCCGGGGCTGTGGTATAAGGGTTAAAGGTTGGCAGGGTAATCGAAAATCCGGTTGGGAGTTTGGTAGGGGTGATCATAATGTCGTCAATATACCAGCCTTCATGGTCGGTATTATCATCACCACCATAAACAAAACGAAAGATTACGTTTTGTCCCTCCAATCCATTCTGCTCTGGGTTGGATGTCATCAGATCAAAGATCACGGTTCTCCAACCGTCACTTAATCCAGCGAAGCAGGGTGTTTCATCCGGCCAGGGAGAATTTGTATAACCGTAGATTGTATAAGTGTAGGGCCCTGTCAGCTGCTGATAACTTTGACCTCCATCAACTGAGTATTCAACAATACCTCCATCAAATGCCTTGGTGGGAGATGTCTTAGATATTTCGGAATCTATCCAGTAGGAGAATTTAAGTTGGGCGTTAGCTCCTATGGTTACAGCCGGCATTATGATGGATGCATGATGTGGAACTCCCTTGGTTGAGAGAAGAGTGGCATACATTGCGTATGGAGAGGAGAGTGCTCTGTTTGTAGATATAACCCATGGCTGCTCTATCGAAGTGGTATTCCATTCATATAAATCTTCCATATCCGGTGAAAGGAAACCCTCCTCTTTGCCGAAAGAGATGTTCCATGTCAGCAGCTGGTTGCCCCGGTTAATCAGATATGAACTGTTGGTTACAGCAATGCGCTCTGGTTTAGTGAGAACAAACAGGTCTTCAAATTCAGAACAGTCTGCAATCGGATAGGACAGATAAACATTAAAGGTGTCGGTCAATGCCAGATTGCCGGATGGGTCACGAGCTTCAATCCAGTATTGAATGTAATCTCCAGCCTGGGCACTTTGCGCAATCTGGGCTTGATAGCTGCCATTCGTGCTGAGGTCTAATGGCGTTTCCTGCCACTCATCGCTATTGTTTCTCCATATAACAGATGTATATGTCACCGCATGGGTGTCGGTGATCACAGCATTTATGTCAAAGGGGCCTGGTTTTTCCTGGATGTTGGCGAGAGGGACGTGTTCTATCAGGGGTGCTGCTGGAATTATCTGAGGGTCAAGCGGATCGGAGAGATCCGCAAACTCCTGATAGATATCGTATCCATCCCCGTCGTGATCTTCAAATATATCCTGTCCTGACGTTCCGAAGTACTGTAGCTCCCACCAGTCGGCAATGTCGTTGCCATCCATATCCTGATCAATCGGGATGTAAATAGCGGTTAATTCATGGTGGGTGGTCACATTGAGTGTCGGGTGTTTAGGAATACTTTTTTCCGGCAGTGCCGGTGAGCGTATGCCGTCCATCTCCCAGCCGGCAAAGGCAAACTGATTGCTTTGCACATCTTCTATAAAACGTGCGGCTTCAGGTATATTCAGTGTTGAGCCGTTTTCTATCCAGTAGATGCTCTCTTCAGGAATACCCAGATTGCTGTTAATTCTGACTCGGTGCTCCTGCTGCCATATCCAGATGATCATTGAATTCATGTTAATTTGAAATGAAGCAAACTGATTGGTCGAACTGGCCGGTACACTGCCGGTTCCAATACAGCCCTTGTTAACATAGCGCATATCATCGCTACTGTAAGAGAGGTCAGCACAGATCGCCTCTATAACCAGTCCGGATGCACTTGAGTAAGATCCGTAATCCGGTTCGCAGATTCCAATGTTGAAAGGAGAGCCGATAATTTGGTAATTCAACTCCTCTGTCACATAAAAGGTGTGGCTGTCACTCTCCGGGGATGAGTTAACATATCCCGCCCGGTTGCTTGCTGTGATAGAGTACTGCAGTCGTGTGTCAACCGGATGCGGCGGTATTGAGCTCTGATAGAGATTGCCCACAACAGATTCCATCTGTTGTGTGTGAACAATTTCAGTGGCAGTACTGCTGGACCATGTTAAGAAAATACTCTCTGGATCATATATTCCGATGGGATCAATATTGCAGAGCACCGGATAGTTGGTTGCTGTGTTATAGGTGTTAACCAGGGGCTTATGGGTGATGGTCGGTTTTATATTGAGCAGTGATGGTAATACCGGCATAGCTGGATCACCAAATAGGTTCAGTTCGTAATAGACCCATCGCCAGTATGATCCGTTATATGAGGGAACGCTGCTTAAGTTCATGCGGCGTGTGTATTCGTTCATCTCGCCATAGGTGGTTGCATTGCCGCGGAAAACGCTATCCCAGAAATAGCGATGAAAATAGTGTGAGTAGCCTCCCACCCCCGAGGAACTTACCCAGCCATTACGGGAGTTCATTACAACAGCAGCGGCAGCATTGCTGACAGTAACTATCTGTTCTGCAAAACAGTTTTCTCTATCAAATGCGCCGCTCAGGCAGGCCTGTGAGTAGATCACGTATGGAAATGGATTCTGCAGGGCGGCAAGGCCGTTATCATGGGAGTCATTGAGAACATTAAGTTTCATGCACTGATAGCTCGCCCCATGTCCCAGATGGTTGATTGAGTAGAGGTTGTTTGTCAGGTAGTTCAGGGTGTCGGCGGCTGCAAATAAATAGTCAGCACTGTCGTGCAGATTGTTTGTTGTTATAAAATCATTATCATAAGGTGAATTGGTGTAGCCCTTTGTATCTTTGCCATAGGTGGTGCTGCCGTTACGAATCTCTTCCATGAATGGGAGTGCGTAAACAATATTGCCGAAATCGACTTTCTCAGATATAAAGCCATTATTGAATGTATCGCTGCTTACAGCCTCTTCATGACGAAGTGTCTTTCGAACCATGTGAGCTAGCTCAACTTCGTTTTCAACAGGAAAACGCCCCACCAGAATTTCGGCGGTCAGATCCACGTCGCCGCCACCATCTCCATCATTATATTCGCCATAGCGTCCATTACCGTTGCCATCATAACTGCCACCCATGCAACCGTAATAGATATGATCGGCTGGGATCTCCTCGGTATAGGTGTTGATGAAGACAGTGAAATTAAGATAGAGTTTTCGCGTTGGGATAAGTTGGTGAGTGCCGGCAATTAATAAATATTTCAGCTCCCATTTCTCGTGGGCATCCTGCAGAAAGTGCCTGATTTGTTCCGGTTGGTCCAGACCTGCATAGTTGTCATAAATCCATTCAACAGGTAGCAGCTTTGTGAAAAAACCGGAGTCTCTGCGTACTGATAGCAGTGCTTCAAAATCGTAGGGGGCTGCAGCTCTTTCAATCAAATTTGAGGTGGAAATAATCAGATAGTCACATCTCTCAGTACTGTCAAGCGGGGAAGGGGATGCGTCGAGTTTTTCAAACAGCACGCTGATATTGGCTTTTTTTTCAACAAGAGTAATATAGATGGTCGCACTGGCACAGCAATGCAGTTGGCGTTGCAGTGGATTGTATCGGAGAGGAAAGAACGTCACTGAAAGGAGGGTTGTGTCATCGGTTGGATCTGTTCTCCACTGATGACTGTTAGCCGCTGGATAGAGCTTATCCGAGAGGTAGACTAGCGGGTCGGGGTCGCAATAGATCGGTTGTTCACCCGGTTTGTAGGCCGGTAGTCCCCATTCGACCGGTGATATCAGATCAATAGTTTTGATATCCTCTCTGATCACAGATATATCCTGAATATCATAACCGAATGGAATCTGGAATGAATCTCTGTATTGAGGTAAAGCCGGTTTGCCGGGGGTATTATCGGGTATAGTATTTTCCAAAACAACCCTGCTGGTATTGTTTGCCTGTTCTTTTACCTCCGGCAGTTTGAAACTATATTTTTTTGTAAGAACTTTTTGGGGCGCCGCATAAATATTTAAAATAAAGCCGATCACGACGACTAACCATATCTGTTTTCGTATCAACATTTGTCAGGATTTTACAATATTATTTAAAATAAGGCAATTGATATGCATGCATCTGCAAATCAGTAGTTTCAAATCTTTGTGTTCTCTGTATTACGATTATTCATTTTCTTGTTTTTTGTGTACGTTTTTCATCAGGTCTTTTCGTAAATCATTGGCCCATATATATATGAGCCATCTTTCGCAGAATAATGTACGGCAGAATAATGAATAATTAAAATAAGGCTTCCGTTATTATTCAGCCATCCATTATTCTGCAACAATTCTAGCTGGGGTGCGTATGTCTGATAATTTTTATGGTTAAAATATCGGTTGCGCTATGCTGCGCTACGTTCTTTGTGGTTTCAGATCCATTTGCTATTCGAAACAGCGTTTGTTCTGTTTTTTTACACATACCTTATCGCATTTATAACAGATTTCATTCTTTAAATATCCGCCGTCAAAAAAATCTTTGAAATTATTAAGAGTGGTTGCCGCAATGTTTCGCAGAGCTTCTCGTGTGAAAAAGGCCTGATGCGCGGTCAGCAGAACATTTGGGAAAACCAGCAGACGGGCCAAGGTGTCATCTGTAATCATCTCAAGAGATCTATCTTCAAAGAAATATTCGTTTTCCTCTTCATAGACATCCAGCCCCGCGGCACCCACCTTTCCGCTTTTAAGCGCATCTATTAGAGCTTGCGTATTGATCAGTTTTCCGCGTCCTGTATTAATGATCATGACTCCGGTTTTCATCTGCCGGATACTATCTTTGTCGATCATATACTCAGTTTGTTCTGTGAGGGGACAGTGCAGAGAGATGATATCAGCCTCACTGTATATTTGTTCAAGTGATGCATATTTGAATCCGCTGGATTTTGCGTATTCTTCATCAGGATATGGATCGAATGCCAGTACGGAGATGCCAAATCCCTGAAGAATAGATATTAAACATTTTCCTATCTTTCCTGTACCGATAACTCCGGCTGTTTTGCCGTGCATGTCGAATCCCATCAATCCTATAAATTAGCGTTTTTCGAGCTGGTTCTCAACCGGGGTGAGACCTGCTTCGTGTTGGGTCCGCAGTTTTTCAATGCGTGCAATAACATCTGGGTGATCTTTGGCAACATTATAGTTTTCGCCTGGATCCATATCCAGGTTGAAAAGCAGGGGCGTCTTATGCTCTTCAAGGTCGTTCTTGTATCCCAATTTTGTTTTGTAGTGCGCTTTGAAACTGCCGGAGCGTATGGCATAGATCTCTGTTCCTCTATAGTAGATCATCTCTTTGCGTGGACTTGGCTCTCCTTTTAAAAGGGTGCCAGAAAGATCATAGCTGTCGAGCTGTGTCTCAGGCAGTTTGGCTCCTGTCAGAGATGCCGCTGTTGCAATGATATCAAGGGTGCTTCCCATCTCATGAATGATGCCGGGCTTAATTGAGCTGGGCCACCAGAAGATAGATGGTTCTCGCATGCCGCCCTCCCACGTGCTGCCTTTGCCCCCGCGGAGCGGACCTGCAATACCGCCCAATGTCTTGAATCTTATCCATGGTCCGTTATCTGAGGTAAATATCACAAGGGTGTTTTCAGCCAGCCCCTGATCGCGCAGAGTCTGCATAATCTGACCAACTGACCAGTCGATCTCCTCTATCACATCGCCGTAGAGACCAGCCGTGCTGATATCTTTGAACTTATCTGAGCGGAAGAGCGGTACATGCGGCATGCTGTGTGCCAGATAAAGAAAGAATGGCTTGCTCTTGTTAGCGCGTATGAATTCAATTGCCCGGCCTGTGTAGTTTTTTGTCAGCTGTTCCTGATCAGGTGAGCGTTCCAGGATTTTTTCGCCCTCCATCAAGGGGACATCCCAGTACTCTCTTTTAGGGTGGTACCAGTGACCACCTTTGTTGCCGGGGTTATGTTTGTTCTTATTAACCTCTTTTATCTTTGTTGAATTGGCATCCATGTCATTGCTGTAGGGAATACCGTACCAGCTGTCAAAACCATTGTTGACAGGCAGATACTGCGGAAGATGGCCGAGGTGCCACTTGCCGACCATTCCTGTGGCATAGCCATTGGCCTTGAGCATCTCCGGCAGGGTGGTCTCTGATGATTGAATACCACCTTTTGAATCCGGGAAAAGAACGCGTCGTTTACCGGAGCACATTCCAGTGCGGACTGGCAGACGTCCGGTCATTAGTCCAGCGCGACTGGGAGTGCAGACAGATGCGGCCACATAGAAGCTGGTCCATTTCTGCCCCTCCGCAGCCATGCGGTCGAGGTTGGGTGTACGGATGGTTGGATGGCCATTGCAGCTCATATCTCCATAACCCATGTCATCAGCGAAGATAATAACGATGTTGGGTTTGGCGGTTCTGGCGTTACCAGCCAATGCGGTCATGAGCAGCATGGGGACTATCAGGGTCTGAAAGAACAGGTGGTTATTAGTTTTTGTCATGAGTCATATCCTTAAAAAAAGAGTTAAAAGCCATTTATGTTTAAAAGTATAACAGAGGTAAAGCGGGTGCCGCAAGGTAAGTGATTTTTTAATCGTTAATATTATTTATTGTGTCTTTTTGTGTTTTTAGTGGCTATAATTTATGCATGAATAAAAAGTATGTCATCGCTCTTGATCAGGGCACCACCAGCTCGCGTGCCATAATATTTGATCATGCGGGTCAGATTGTCGGTATAGCTCAGCATGAGTTTGAACAGCTCTATCCGCAGCCGGGTTGGGTTGAACATGATCCTATGGAAATATGGAGTTCGCAGAGTGCGGTCCTGACCGGAGTGCTTGCAAAATCAGGAATACCGCCCACAGAGATCGCCGCTATAGGAATTACCAACCAGCGTGAGACTACAATTGTATGGGATAAGAAGAGCGGTAAGCCTGTTTATAATGCAATTGTCTGGCAGTGTCGGCGGACTGCCGCGTTATGTGATGAGCTGCGGGCGCGTGATGGGCTGGAGGATTATATAAAACATAATACCGGACTTGTTCTGGATGCCTATTTTTCTGCTACTAAGGTGAAGTGGATTCTGGATAATGTTGAGGGGGCGCGCGCCAGAGCTGAGGCCGGAGAGTTGCTTTTTGGTACAGTCGATAGCTGGTTGATCTGGCAGTTGACGGATGGGCAGGTGCATGTTACTGATTACACCAATGCCTCGCGGACCATGCTCTATAACATACGTGAGTTGAAATGGGATGAACGACTCTTAAAGGAGTTTGGTATTCCTGCTGCAATGCTGCCTCGAGTGGGAAATTCCAGTGAGATTTATGGAGAAACAAATCTGGGGTGTCAGCTTGTTCCGGTTGCCGGAGTTGCCGGTGATCAGCAGGCCTCCCTCTTTGGTCAGGCCTGCTTCAATCCAGGTGAAGCCAAGAACACCTATGGCACCGGCTGTTTTATGCTGATGAATACCGGTGATAAACCGGTCGATTCTAAGAACGGACTGCTAGCAACAATTGCAGTTGGAATTGATGGAAAGGTGGAATATGCCCTTGAGGGCAGTATCTTTACGGCCGGGGCTGTTGTGCAGTGGCTTCGTGATGAAATGCAGCTGATCCAGAGTGCGGAGGAGTCGGAGGCATCGGCCCTGAGTGTTACAGATAACAATGGGGTTTATCTGGTGCCTGCTTTTGTTGGCTTAGGTTCTCCCTACTGGGATATGTATGCGAGGGGTACAATCACCGGCCTGACACGCGGGGCTAATAAACATCATATTGTCAGAGCTGCACTGGAATCGATTGCCTATCAAACACGGGATGTTTTGAAGGTGATGGAGCAGGACTCCGGGATAAAACTGGCGGCACTCAAAGTGGATGGCGGTGCCTGCATGAATAATTTCTTAATGCAGTTTCAAGCAGATATTCTCGGAATCCCTGTCTTACGTCCGCAGGTGGTTGAAACAACCGCTCTCGGCTCAGCTTACCTGGCGGGGTTGGCCGTCGGTTTCTGGAAGGACAAAGAGGATATCCGGAAATCATGGAAACTGCACAGAAAGTTTGAATCCTCAATGACTGTCGCAAAGCGTAATGAACTTTACGCCGGATGGAAAAAGGCAATCCACCAGACTCTGAAATGCTGAATTTTTTTCAACCATTGGACAATATACTTTTTAACCCAGTCACAATACGTGCGCTCAGTACGGATTGAATAATGGCGCCTGCGCAAAACATCGCGCATTTCTTCCAGGATACGACTTGACATGATACAACCTCCTAGTTACTATGTACGCATATTCTACCGTATATTGAATATTGAAAACAAGCAGATTTGCCTGTTTCTCACTCCAATATACGGATATCAGGCAAATTTGCCTTATACTAAGATGTTCAAATAAAGGAGAATAGAAATGCCAAGAAATACTCACCATGTTGTACCCAATTCTGATGGAGGATGGGATCTTAAAAAAGGCGGCGGAGAAAGATCAGTTAAACATTTTGATCTTAAACAAGACGCTGTTGATTTCGGAAGAAAAGTAAGCATAAACCAAGGAAGTGAATTTGTTATCCACAAAAAAGATGGAACCATTCAAAATTCAGACAGTCATGGAAGAGACTCATGTCCTCCAAGAGACACAAAATAATGTTTGAACATTTTGCTCCACCATACCCAGAGGGACGCTTCGCTGTCCCCCCTCTGGTCTGGTGAGCATATCGTTGACTTTAAAATGATAATTGACAAACCACATAAAGGTACGTTATCCTGTACATATTATGAATGCGATAACTTATACAGAAGCACGAGAAACACTTTCAGACACTATGAACAGGGTATGTGAAGATCACAACCCTGTTGTTATTACTAAACGGCGTAACACGGCTGTTGTCATGATGGCGCTTGATGATTACGAAGCACTGCTTGAAACATCCTATCTTTTGAAAAGCCCACGTAATGCGCAAAGGTTGCTGGAGTCAATTCAACAGCTTGAAGAAGGCAAAGGAACTCAGCGGGAATTGATGTGATGAAGTATATCTTTTCAGACAGAGCGTGGGATGATTATCTTTATTGGCAGAAAACAGATAAACGAATTCTTAAGCGAATAAACAAGCTTATAAAAAGAAATTTCCAGAGATCCCTTTAAAGGCACAGGCAAGCCTGAGCCCTTAAAACATGCATTGTCAGGTTACTGGTCCAGGCGTATAACTGAAGGAGACAGAATCGTCTACAAGGTAGAAAACGAATCTCTGTATATTGCGCAACTGAGATACCATTACTGAGTCAACAACAAGTTCCAGTTGACTCGTAAACTCGCAACTGAACTACACGTTCTGCAACAAAAAAAGGGAATAGATGACAGTTGACTGTTGCCGGGCGAGCAAAAGTGGAAGGTCCGGGGCGAGCAAAAGTGGAATGCGTAATGATGTGCAGACTTTGATTTTATTTGCGGTTGAAGGTCATTTACTAAAAGGGTATAATTTAAGATTAATTTTGTAAGATAATATGATCCTATATGGAATGCAGTAAAATATTAATAGAATAAAAGGGAAGATTTAATGAAGACTATATTAACTGAAGGTGTCAGCTGGGTGGGATTTGTTGACTGGAATGTACGCGATTTTCATGGTTATGTTACGGACCGTGGATCAACACATAATTCATATTTAATTGAGGATGAGAAAATTGCGGTGATCGACACCGTTAAAGCACAGTATTCAGAAGATTTTTTAGCGCGAGTTGCCGAAAAAGTTCCTTTAGATAAGGTGGATTATCTGATCTGCAACCACGCCGAACCCGATCACTCCGGCTCCTTTCCAGTCGCTGTTAAGGCATTCCCCAATGCGGTCGTAGTTTGTAATGCAAAGTGCCAGAAAGCTCTTTCAATGCATTATGATGTCAGCGACTGGAAATTTCAGGTTGTTGAGGATGCTGAAACGCTATCGCTGGGAACTAAGACTCTGCAGTTCTTTAATACTCCTATGGTTCATTGGCCTGAGTCAATGGTGACTTATTATGTTGAGAAAGAGATTCTCTTTTCAATGGATGTCTTTGGACAGCACTATGCCTCCTCTTATCGTTTTGATGATGAATCGGACATATGTGAAGTCATGCAGGAGGCTAAGATGTACTATGCCAACATTGTGCTTCCTTTTGAACGCCCGGTCGGTAATGCGCTTGAACGCCTGGGGGGATTGAAGATTTCTATGATTGCTCCCAGTCACGGTGTGATCTGGCGCTCGCATATTTCTGAGATCATGCAAGCCTACGCTGGCTGGCGTGTCAGCAAACCGGTTAAAAAGGTGGTTATCGCATTTTCAAGCATGTGGAACAGCACCCGTAAAATGGCAAAAGCTATTGCTGCCGGAGCCGAGGAGTCTGATGTTAATGTGCACTTGCTTGATATGGCTGCCAATAATAATACCACATTCGTAACCGATGTAATGGATGCGGCTGCAGTTGCTTTTGGCTCACCTACATTGAATATGGGTATTATGCCCCGAATGGCCAGCGCCCTCACCTATGTGCGCGGACTCAAACCGAAGGGAAAGAAGGGCTTTGCTTTCGGGTCCTATGGCTGGGCTGCAAAAGGGTCTGATGAGGTTGCCGGGTACATGAAGGCCATGAATATGGAATTCATCTGTGATCCGATTGTATGTCAGTTTGGTGCTGATGATGAGACTCTTGAAAAATGCCGCGAGGCGGGTCGCAAGCTGGCTGAGATTGCACTTCAGGCTGAGTGAAGAGAAGTTCGAAGAGTGAAGATTGAAGTTTGAAGAGTGAAGTCAGGCTTTGGCTTGTTAGGCTTTGGGCTTTGGGCTTTAGGTTGTTAGGCGTTAGGTAAAACGGTAGCGTCGTTGTCATGCATAGCAGTTTATTGATTCCTCGCAGAGGCGCAGAGAGCGCAGAGAGGGGACATGTGGATAATTTGAATGCTGAATGCTAGTAATGATTGGTTGCGATGCAATTCAGAACTTACGTGCAATGATAAAAAATCAAACTCTACGATCTCTGCGCCTCTGCGAGGGATCAAATTGGAGTAATATATGAAACGATTAGCCTTTATAATATCTTTAGCTGTGTTGGCATCTACAGCGTCTGCTCAGTTTGGGAAATCTCCCTTTGGACTGAGTGTTAGCACAAGCGGGAATAAAGCTGCAGATTCTGTTGAGTTATCGGTCAAGATTGATATTCCCTCTGATCATATAATATATTTTGAAAGCTTCTCAGTGAAAGCAGCGGATGGCTTTTCAATCAAAGCGGTTCAGGAACCGAAGGTTGAAGAGAAACCTGACCTGCTAGATCCCGGCACTAAGGTTAAGGTCTTTGCACACTCTTTTGAGGCGGTTTATAAACTCTCGCCTGCTACAGAGGGGGCTGTGGTAACGGTTGCATATCAGGGTTGCGATAAGTCGGTCTGCTACATGCCTGAACAGTATAGCTTTCGTTTTAATGTAGCGAAATTTACTTTTTTCGATTACTCGCCGGATGAGGCAGCGGTTGTTGTTACGGCAACTGAAGGAAGCCTCGATCCATGGTTGCTGGGAGGGAGCCTGGAGAAGGCCGGCGGTTATATGTCGACTGCGGATTTTCTCTCCTTTCTTGATAAGGTTGAGGGGAAAGAGCTCTCCTCTACATCTAGCTTTAAACAGTTCATGGATGATCCATCTGGCTTTCTGCAGAAGAACGGCATGTTGTTGACGCTTATCCTTGTTCTGGTTGGTGGTATTCTTTTGAATTTAACGCCCTGTGTTCTTCCTATGATTCCCATTAATCTGGCGATCATCGGTGCCGGGGCTGGAACCCGCAGCAAAGGGTTCTCTCTTGGATCAGCTTATGGACTTGGTATCATAATGGTCTATGGGGGTCTCGGTTGGCTTATTCTGAAGAGTGGTCTGTTTTTCGGGGCAATACAATCCTCTCCCTGGTTTAACCTGGTGATAGGTGTTGTTTTTGTGGCGCTGGCGTTGGCGCTCTTTGATCTGTTTATTATTGATTTTGCCAAGTTTGTGACACCTAAGGCAGGTGAGGGACAGAAGAAAGGGCTGGCAGCTGCATTTGTGGCCGGTGCTGTCTCTGCGCTTCTGGCTGGTGCCTGTGTGGCTCCAGTTGTTTTGGCCGTACTGCTTCTGGCTGGCAATCTCTATGCCGGCGGAATGCACAGTGCCCAGTTCCTCCCTTTTGTTCTGGGTGCAGGAATGGCATTGCCCTGGCCCTTCGCCGGTGCGGGACTCTCTATTTTGCCCTCACCGGGAATGTGGATGGTACGGATTAAACAGTTTTTTGCTGTTTTTATGCTTCTTTTGGCCGCCTACTATTTTTATGTTGCCGGCAGCGGTTTCTTTGGTCCTGATATAGCCCGTGAAGGTTCGATCCTGGCCGGTGATAAGGATGCCTGGATGGAGAAGGTTGAACAGGCAAAGAGCTCCGGTAAACCGCTCTTTTTAGATTTCTGGGCCACCTGGTGCAAGAACTGCTCTGTGATGGAGAAGAATACCTTTCATGATGAGGCCGTTAAGAAACGTCTCGAAAATTATATTGTGGTGAAGGTTCAGTCTGAAAAACCTGATCAGAGTCCTGCTAAAGAGATGCTCAGCGCCTTTGGTGTGCGTGGTCTGCCCGGCTTTGCCGTTCTGAAGATTGAAGAGAAAAAGAAGTTCTAAAGTGCGAGAGTGCTAAAGTGCGAGAGTTCTAATTGAGCTAAAACCATAGTTCGGTATTGGTATCGAAATTGAAAATTATGAAAATCCAACATCCAATATCGAATCAAAGGTAGCACCATTTTGCACATCAAAAGGTAAACTGACGACTGTAAACTGTAGACTGTAAACTGAAGACTGAAAAACCATGTCCGATATAATTATAACCGGTGCCTGTCAGCATAACTTGAAAAATGTAGATGTCCGTATTCCGCGCGATTCCCTGACTGTTATCACAGGGTTGAGTGGATCAGGGAAATCATCGCTGGCCTTTGATACCCTCTATGCTGAGGGACAGCGTCGCTATGTTGAGAGTCTCTCCGCCTATGCGCGGCAGTTTCTGGATCAGATGCAGAAGCCTGATGTGAAGCATATAGAAGGGCTCTCTCCCGCAATCTCCATTGAACAACGAACCTCTGGCGGTAACCCCCGTTCTATTGTGGCAACTGTTACAGAAATTCACGACTACCTGCGGCTGCTTTATGGGAATATAGGAAAAGCTCACTGTCCGAAATGTGGAAAGCCTGTTGAAAAGCAGAGCCCCGAACAGATTGTGGATAAGTTGCTGGAGCTGCCTCCGAAAACAAAATTGATCATTTTTGCTCCGTTGGTGCGTGGACGTAAAGGGCGCCACGAAGAGGTTTTTGAGTCGGTGCGCAAACAGGGATTTGTACGTGTGCGTATTGACGGCGAGGTAATGCCGATTGATGATGTTCCTGCTCTTAACCGTAATAAGGCACATGCAATCGAGGCAGTTGTCGACCGCCTGGCTGTTCGTGATGATATCCGTGGTCGCTTGACTGATTCCATTGAGGTTGCTCTAGGCCATGGCAGCGGCATCATCAGTGTGCTGCAGATAGGCACGGATAAGAAAGAGGTTGAGGTTCTTTACTCCGAAAAAAATGCCTGTGCCGACTGTTCCATCAGCTTCGATGAACTTAAGCCGCGCTCGTTCTCTTTTAACAGTCCCTATGGGGCTTGTCCTGTATGTCATGGACTTGGATCACAGTTGATTTTTGATGAAGCCCTGGTTGTGCCGGATAAAGATCTTTCGCTTGCTGACGGGGCGATCTATCCCTGGCGTCGCGGTGGCTACCGCATGATAGTTTATTATAAGAAGTTGCTTAAAGCTGTGGCCGCCGCATACGAAATTGATATGGATATGCCGTATCGTGATCTTCCTGATAAATTTAAGGATGTGCTGCTGCATGGATCGGGTGATGAGATTGTCAATCTGCGTTTGTGGATGCGTGGTAAGTGGCACAAATCCGATAAGCCCTTTGAGGGGGTGTTGCCCAGTATGCTGCGACGCTATCATGAAACTGATATTGATGCAGTGCGCGAGAAGCTGCGTAAGTTTATGAGTGCTCAGATCTGCCCGGCCTGTAAAGGCAAACGCTTGCGGAAGGAGTCTCTGGCCTGTACCGTTGCGGATCGAAATATTGTTGAGGTGATGAATCTCAGTATCAGGGATTGTCGCATATTTTTTGATGAGATTCAGCTATCTGATACTGAAATTGTGGTGGCAACCGAGGTGCTGAAAGAGATATGTCGCCGTTTGAGTTTTCTGTCGGAAGTTGGACTGGACTATCTTTCGCTAGCACGTGAAAGTTCATCGCTTTCCGGTGGCGAGATGCAGCGCATCCGGCTGGCAACGCAGATTGGTTCCGGTTTAGTGGGCGTTCTGTATGTTCTGGATGAACCCACTATAGGATTGCATCCCCGCGATAATGAACGTCTGATCGAGATGTTGCACCAGCTGCAGAAACGCGGCAATACCGTGGTTGTGGTGGAACATGATGAGAAGATGATTGAAACTGCGGACTATGTTGTGGACCTTGGCCCTGGTGCCGGACGAGAGGGCGGTGAGATTGTTTATCAGGGAGCATATAAAGGACTGCTTGAGTGTGAACGCTCTCAAACGGCTGCCTATCTGACTGGTAGAAGCAAGATTGATATTCCTGAGTTGCGTATTCCCGCAGGTGAGCAGAAATTAAAGATTATCGGGGCTGCTGAGAATAACCTGAATAATATCAATGTAGAGATTCCCCTGGGCTGTTTTGTATGTGTTACCGGTGTATCCGGTTCAGGCAAATCAACTCTGGTCAGTGATATTTTAAAACGGCAGCTGTTTAAAGAGCTCTACAGATCCAAGGAGCGTCCCGGGGCTTTCAATAAAATAGAGGGTGTCGAGTTTCTTGATAAGGTGATTGAGATTGATCAGAGTCCGATTGGACGTACGCCGCGTAGCAACCCGGTTACTTATACCGGTGCATTCAGTCCCATACGAAAACTATTTTCGGAAACACCGGCCTCAAAGGTCCGCGGTTACAGCATGGGCCGCTTTAGTTTTAATGTTAAAGGGGGGCGCTGTGAAGTCTGTAAGGGCGATGGTATTCGTCGCTTGGAGATGCATTTTCTCCCGGATGTCTATGTGACCTGCGAACAGTGTGGTGGCAAGCGTTATAATAAAGAGACTCTTGAAATCAAGTATGGTGGTAAAAGCATTGCTGATGTTCTGGATATGACAGTGAATGAAGCCTGCGGTTTTTTAAAAGCAATTCCAACTATTCATCGAAAGTTGAAAACTCTGGTTGAAGTGGGACTGGGATATATTCATCTGGGTCAGAGTTCCACTACCCTTTCGGGTGGAGAGGCACAGCGTATTAAACTCTCTTCTGAGCTAAGTAAACGGGCCACCGGCAAAACACTTTATCTGCTGGATGAGCCCACCACTGGACTGCATTTTGCTGATGTGCATAAACTTCTGGATCTTTTGCTTAAGCTGCGCGAGTCAGGTAATACTGTGGTTGTGATTGAACACAACCTCGATATCATGAAAAGCGCGGATTATATCATCGACCTCGGTCCCGGTGGTGGTGATGAGGGCGGCAAACTCGTGGTATGCGGCACACCCGAGCAGGTTGCTAAGTGTAAAGGCTCGCATACCGGCCGTTTTCTGAAAGATGTGTTGAAAGGGTTGAAGGTTAAAAAAGTTGAAGCGGTTAAAGTGGTCGAAGGCTTGTAGGAAGCGCTTCTCCCGTCAGCCCTGAGCCTGCCGAAGGGCGAATGCGGAAGGCGTAAACCTTTTCACTGAGACAACACTCCGCTGTCAATTATTTCATTGGGGGCGGGTTGAATTTTTTTGTGGTGGTTGAGTTGGGTTTGCCGATGAAGTCTTCGTCAGAGGCGTAGGTGTAACGGACTTCGATGTTGTCGTCAACCTGCGCTAGTGCCGGAAGTGTCTCAGTTTTCTGGCCGATGGAACCTATATAACGAGGGGTGTAGGTGATGTGCCGGGCGAGGGTGGTGCGTCCTTTGTCATCAAATTCAACTGACAGGTCGCCGTAGGCTGTGAACTGCTCTGTTTTACGGGCTCTGATACGGGTCCATCCTGTAATATGTCCATGGCTGTCGTGCTTGAACTCATCTTTCCAGTTGCGGGGGTAGCTGAGAAGTGGATCTGTGTAGGGAGCTGTATGGCGGCGGTAGTCGATGGAGAGCAGTTTTCCATCGGGGGTATAGGTTCTCTTTTCGTTGCCGAGGAAGTTGCAACTGACAATTGCGGGTAGCGAGAGGCCATTTGCATTCTCAGCAAAAAATCCAATATCGGCACGGGAGGTGAGTATTTTCGCGCCACCAGAAATCGGGGTCATGAAGGGAGTGTGATGGGCAATCTCGATAATCCACTCTTTGGGATTTTCCTCACTTTGGGTGATTAAAATTTTATTCGGGTCGCCCTGTAGAATGACGCAATGAATTTTGGCATCTTCATCTTTACAGAAGGTCTTTACGCTCAGACGGCGTTTGTATGGGAATGCTCTGAATACACAGGCAACGGCCAGATGGGTGTTGAAAAGTTGTTCTGAGTAGACGCAGGTGGGCATATCCAGCTGTGGGTTCAGTTCGGATTTGTCTTTTACGCTGATAAAAACCAAAGGCGGGATGCTGTTGGTGGTTAATGCATGGGCGTTATTGATCAATTTCTCTATGTCGAGTTGGCTTGTTTGAAATGCGGCTGGATGGGCTATTCCTGTGAGATAGTCGCGGTCTCCATTTATGCTTTTCTGTGATTTTCTGAGGAGCATCTGAATGGTGGACATGAGGAGTCCCTTGCGTGATAGGTACTCCCGTGTGGAGTTGCGCAGGGCAGAGATTGTGGCGATAACGGCTTCGACGTAGATTTTTTCTGATTTGGCCTGGCCGGCAACCGCAATATAGTAGGGTGTGTTGGCCGAGAAGAGGTCACCGCGGGTAGGGTTGTAATCACTGTAGGTCGGATAGCAAAAGATCTGGTTGCCCATAAGGAGGGCGATCTGGTTCTGGATGCAAACGGGATCGTTGAAAAGAGCCCTGGGTTGACAGCGCCAGTAGGATGAGTTGATGAAGCCCATGGATGAATTGCCCACTGCCGGGATCAGTCGTCCGCTGTTTTCATTGACGAAAAGGGTATTAGGTTGCCCCATATTCAGGTTGCGTTTTTTGAAAGCATTGGTGTATTTGAGGGTCAGCAGGCCGGGATATTTTTCAGTGTCAATGGTGGTTGCGTTGTTGTCTCGGTTGACATATATGATTGTCGGGATGTTATTGGAGGTGCTCTCCTTGTCGAGGGAGTTGATCAGGTTTGATGCAAAGCCTCTGTAGGAGGGTGCGTTTGTGGGGGGCGGGTAAAGGGCCATGAATGTGTGGAAGAGTCCAGTGCTGAAGCTCCAGATGGTATTTGTGGCTGCCTGATAAACGTTGTTCTCGGCATTCTGAGGTAGGGACATAATCTGTCTTAAGGCGGGGTTACGGTAATCGGGGTTGTTTAGATTTTGTTGCAGGGTATCAACGAGCGTAATGAATTTTTCTACCTGATGGAGGTTTTTCAGATCCGAGTCGGTTTTAATGTGTTCCAGATCATCAAACCCCAAATTAATGGCTTCCTGAAGTCTTTCAATGGCTTCATCAATATTGTTCTGCAAGGCAAGGGCGCAGGCCAGATTATAGGTCCACAGGTTATCGGATGTGCCCAGGCTGATTCCCTGATGCGTGATGGCCTCCATAGTCCGGAAATCATGACGTTTGTGGGCATCGTTCATGCGAGTGAGTAGCTGCAGATGATGAGCGTGCGCTTCGGGCATATCAAAGACAGGGCGTTCGGCGATAAGAGTGCTGACCAGAGAGATGTATATACAAATGAAAAGTATAAAATGTTTCATAAAATTTTCCGTTATGGATACAGGTGTTTTGTTGTAGCCTGTAGTCTGTAGCCTATAAACTATAAACTGTTGACTGTAAACTGTAAACTGTTGACTGAAAACTGTTGACTGTAAACTGTAGACTGTAAACTGTAAACTGTTGACTGTAAACTGTAAACTGTAGACTGTCAGCTATAGCACTTTGTTGATGAAATCCTCTGGTTTAATTCCTGTAATTCTGATTCGCTTTAATCGGGCGCTCTCGCCGGCGCATATTCCAACTGCCTTTTTTGGAACTTTGAGTAGTTTAGCCACGAAATTGATTAGTTCTTTATTGGCTTTGCCATCAACCGGTGGGGCTTTCAGCCGTACTTTAAGCCAGCTCTCTTCGGCTGCGACAATCTCGGAACGTGAGGCACGGGGGGTGACCCGCAATGTCAACTTGCATCCCTCTTTGCAATCTTTGATCCATTTGGGAAGGGGCTCTGTATTGTTATCATTCATTTTCGTGTATTTTTTGTGTACATTTTTATCTCTCACAGAGGCACAGAGTTCACAGAGTAATATCTTTAATGGTTTTCTCTCCGTGCTCTCTGCGACTCTGTGAGAGATAATTCTTGGAGCAGTAATATCCTGTTAATCCTGTAATCCTGTCTGAATACTTGCTTAGCAATGCTCTCCGTAATTCCGTGGTTAAAAACGTGCAACAACAAAAAGAAGTTGATGTTATAGCCCTTAAAAGGGCAACTGAATAGGGGTGTTAATCAGGTTTGTGACAAAAGTGCTTAAAATCATATATCCGTAGTGAGCGGCAAAGAAGAAGATGATGGGGGTGAAGTCCATGCCTGAATTGGCGGAGGCCCGACGTGCAAAGCGCCCCAGAACAAGTTCGGATGCCTCGTTGCAAAGTATCATCATATCTCTCTTTTTTAAAATGGTGGAGATCATTGACCCGATAATGCTGATGAATAAAACCTGGATCATAACCATAATTGCATCGCTGAGTGAAAGTAAGCCCAGCCAGACGGTTTTAATTATTTGAACAATAATGGGATATGAGGTCAGGGAAATCACTACCGGGGAACTGGATTCTTGTGGCTGGAAAGAGAGTGAACCGAGGTTAGAGGCGATCCCGGCTAAAGCGGCGTGCAGGGCTAGCAGAATAATGGGTTGATAGATGAAAGGGATTGAGGAAAAGGGCTTTGCGTAGTATTTGAATGCATCTGAGGCACGGTTTTTTCTGTTAGGGGCCGCTATTAGGGATGCCAGGAAGTAAAAGCCCCAGAATTTGAATAGGAATGAAATTGTGTTGAGCAGACTGAATGTTAGAAGTGATATCTGCTCGGGTATCTCGCTGGCCGGTGTGCATGTGATTAACTGGCCAAATGAAAGTGAAATGGTGGGGCTCAGCCGTGATATCAATAGGGTTTTGAAAAAAAACAGGGATATAACGATGATAAGTAACGCCATTTGTTCGGGCAGGGCCAGTACGGGCTTCAGAAAATCCAGAAGTTTGTTGATCCGTGTTGTGACATAGCCCACAAAGGGGTTGAAGAAGTATTCGCTCTCTGCTTTAGAGATAAGTTTAACAAACAGTGCGATTAGGATAATATTAAAGAAAAATGAAAGCTGTACCATAGTGTATATTTCCGCTAGCAATAAATGGTTATCAGAATATTGTTATAATGGGTTTTATTCAAGATTAATCGGAATAAAAGAAGAAGTGGTTGTGTGGTGTTAAAGGAGTTAGGAGGCATTTTAATACCCAATGAATAGGCCTGAAATAATTTATAAAGCCCTTTTATGCGATCGGATGAAAAAGGTTGAAGAAGTTTTCAACTAATTTTTTCCAGTGTGATCTCTGGTTCCATTTTACATGCGTTATTTCTGTTGCGTGGTTAAACTCTTCCAGCATCGCTCTTTTCAGGGTTGATGTAAAATCTTTATCATAGACCATCACGTTTGTTTCATAGTTAAAATAGAGACTGCGCGGGTCAACATTGGCACTGCCGATGATGGCGGCCTCATCGTCGATGATAGTGGCTTTGGCGTGAATGAAAGGGGGCTCTCGTTCAAATATATGAACACCTGCAAGCAGCAGAGTCTCATAAAGAGCATGTGATGCCTGTTGCAGGGTCGGGTGGTTGTTTTTGCAGGGAACCAGTATCCGTACGTCCACACCGCGCCGCGCAGCCATACGTAGTGCCAGAATTAACGACTGCGGGGGGACGAAATAGGGGGTTAGGATCAGAAGTTGTTTTTTTGCTATAGATGCGGCAGCAAAGAGGGTTTCCAGTGCTACGGCTTTTTCATCCTGTGTCGGTCCGCTGTTGACCACGCGCAGTGTGCAGTTGCCGGCAATCTCGGGGTCAGGAAAGTATGTGGCATCAAGGAGTTTTTCCGCAGGTTCATTGGTCACATAGAACCAGTCGCGCAGAAAGGTATATTGCAGGTCAAGAACCACGGGACCCTTTATTTTAAAGTGATAATCTTTTGTGCCGGAGTGATTTCCTCTCTTCATATAAACATTATGGAAGTTAATTCCGCCTGTATAAGCAATTTCTCCATCGAGGATTAACAGCTTGCGGTGGTTGCGGTTGTTGAGTTGAAATTTTCTTTTAAGGATGTTCACCTGAGAAAATCCGATGATTTGCAGATTGGGAATATTACGGAAACGCCAGAAGAAAAGTTTCAGGCTTGCTTCAGCTGATCCAAACGCATCATACAGAATCCGGACAGTTACCCCCTGGCTGGCTTTTTTGACAAGCAGTTTCATTAATCTTTTCCCGGTTTCATCATCTGCCAGGATATAAGTTGAAACATGAATATGGTTTTTTGCTCCTTCGATGGAATCAAGCATCTGGTCAATGGCCTTTACGGCATCATCGAGCAGATCAATTGAGTTTCCACCTAGCAGAGGATGATAGCTGTCGCTCTGATCGATAATCTGATTGAGCACCTGCAAGTTTTCAAGCCGGGGCTGATGTTGAAGATTTTTCTTTCTTTTCCCGCTGGCGGTCAAGGGGTTGGCCGATTGTCGGAACTGGTTTAGAATTTCATTAAAGCGGGAGTCGGAGAGTTGTTTTTCCCATCCTTTGTTGGGGGCGGTGTTGATTCCAAAGAGAACATAGGCCGAGACTCCGATGAAAGGAAAGATGGATGCAAAAAAGATCCATAGCAGGGAGGTGCGTGAGTCTCTTGGTTTGTTCAGAAGATGGGCACATAGAATCAGGACACTTAAAATATGGAGAACGGTTCCCCATCCAAGTGTTGTTGGTATTACCTCTGTTAATTCAGGTGTCATATAAGAAGTTCTAAAGTTCTAAAGTTCTAAAGTTCTAAAATGCGAGAGTTCTAAAGAGAAATTCACATTAAGTTTCTGATTACTCTCTATCTCAACCGATGAAAGTGGTTCGGTTAAGTGTAACCAAGTAAGAGTGGCGTTTAAGTGTCTATCCACTTAACCCATGCCCTTAAACGGATACTCTTAACTGAACAGCTTACACGCTTTGAGACCGCTTAGGTCAGGTCTGACCAGTACTGAGCCTGCCTGTACTGAGCCTGCCTGTAGTGAGCATGCCGAACTGCCGAAGTAGCGTAGTCTCAGATCGGACCCAAAGCCTAAAGCCTAAAGCCTAAAGCCTAAAGCCCAAAGCCTATAGCCTAATAGCCTACAGCCTAAACACCTAACAGCCTTATCAATATCAGTCCAGTGAGAGGTCGCCCACAATCTTCCAACAGTTGGCCTCGCGTTTTACTTTGAGTTTTCGCTCTGGCATTGCCTGGTCAAGTCTGCTCTGAATCAGCGCAACCGCACGTGCTTCGATGGTAGCGGTTTGTTCGGCAGATACCGGTTTTAATGTTACGAAATCCATTTCCAGGGAGTAGCCTTTGCCATGGTCTGATCCAAAACCGGCAGTGAAGTTGGCGCTGACCCTGAAGAGGCCGTCATTTTGCGGGTTGGATGTGACTCCATGTGCCGGACGTGAGGGGTGTTTGGGAAGTATATCGCCAAACTCCTCTTCCAATTTGCAATCAACTTCGCGTAGAAGTTCAAACAGGGGTTCTTCCCACTTTACGAGTTTAGGATTCATGATAAATACAAGTCCATGTTGAAAGAGTTGCGGTTTGGTTGAGTTAAGAGTCTTCTAGAATTTTTAGCGCTTTTATGTAAACTTTATCCGGCTTCGCCATCCGTCCCTGTCCGGTTGTGCCGCAGGCCAGGTCACCCTCTTCTGTATCAACAAAGTGTACGCCTCTTGATTGCAGAAGGTTGAAATTTGCCTGTGTTGCAGGATTGTCCAGCATGCCGGTGTTCATGGCCGGTGCCAGCAGTAATGGGGCTTTGGTTGCCAAAATGGTTGATGTAAGCATATCATCAGAGAGCCCGTTAGCAATTTTCGCAGCAACATTGGCTGTGCAGGGGGCAACTATCAGAATATCGGCTTTCTCAGCCAGTGAGATATGCCCGGGTGTCCATTGATCAGGTTCGTCAAACATGTTTATGCAGACAGGATTGCGCGAGAGTGTTCTGAATGTGAGCGGAGTAACGAACTCAGTTGCTGATGCTGTCATGATAATATGAACATCAATGCCGCCATGTTTAACAAACATGCGTACAAGTTCGCAGGCTTTGTAGGCTGCAATAGATCCTGTAACTCCAAGAATCGCTGTTTTCATAATTTTCTCCGGGTCTGCAGATTAAGTTGCTATTCTCAGCAACTTTAGTTTAGAGAAGGTCAGCTTTGTAATTGATGATATCACAGAGTTTTTTAAAGGCTGTATCCAGGTCATCATTTACGATCTGATACATGTATTCGCCTGATCTTTGCATCTCTGCTTCGGCATTTTTTAGACGTTTCTCAATCACATCCATTGTGTCAGTGGCACGTCCCATCAGACGGTCTTTGAGTTCTTCAAGATCGGGCGGAGAGATGAAAATATCGACAAAACCCTCTTTTAATAGATCACCATCCGGTAGGTTTTTGATATGCTCGCGAACCTGTTCTGCGCCTTCCACATCAATATCCAGCAGCATGCTCTGATGATGAGTAAGAACATCATAGACCGGCTCTTTCAAGGTTCCGTAAAAGTTGTCGTGTACTTCCGCATATTCCAGAAAGCTGTTTTCTTTGATCATTCGTTCAAAACTTTCTTTGGGATGAAAGTGATAATCAATGCCATCCTCTTCATGCAGTCGGGGCTGACGGGTGGTGCATGATACCGAATAACTCAGTTCAGGATAGCTTTGCAGCAACATATCGCAAATGGTGGTTTTACCGGCTCCTGATGGAGCAGATATAACAATAAAAAGGGGTTTCATAGGGTTTCTCCAGACACAAAGCTGTTTATCTTAAAAATACTCCCATATATTAGCCGTAAAGCTGCTCAGAGGCAATCAGAAAACGAGTATCCTAAAGCTGCGGCGTTTAACACACAAAGGGACATTGGGAACAAATAAGTCCGTTCATCACAAGAGCTTAATTTGGTTGCGGCTGAAAGCAGCTTTAGGTAATAATTTCATTTTTTTCGTTGTCGATCAATCAGTCAGGTAGTAAAGTATAAGTTACAGTTTTTTTGAGTAAATGATAACAGGGGAATATAATGAGAAACTTTTCCAGAAGAGCCTTTATGGGCTCCGGTATCGCTGCAGGTGCGCTATTAAGCGGATGTCAGACAGGGAATCTTTTTGGGTCAAAGAAGCCGCCCAATATTTTATTTATCTTCTCTGATGATCATGCCCAGGCTGCTATCTCCGCCTACGATAAACATCTTAAGGATGCCGCTCCGACACCCAATATTGACCGGATTGCAACCGATGGTGCCGTTTTTGAGCGATCTTATTGTGCCAACTCTATCTGCGGCCCCTCGCGTGCCTGCATCCTGACGGGTAAGCATTCGCATGTGAATGGCTATATCGATAATGAGCGCTGCCGCTTTAATGGTGATCAGCCGACCTTTCCCAAGTATATTCAAAAAACCGGTTATCAGACGGCGCTTGTCGGTAAGTGGCATCTGGTCAGCGACCCGCAGGGCTTTGACTACTGGGAGGTTCTGCCAGGACAGGGTAACTATATTAACCCTGACTTTCTGCAGCAGGGCGGTGGAAAGAAACGCTATTCGGGATATTGCACTGACATCATTACTGATAAGGCTCTCGACTGGCTGCAGAGTAAACGCGATACGACAAAACCGTTTGTCCTGATGTGTCAGCACAAGGCCCCGCATCGTAACTGGATGCCACCGGAACGTTACTACGATCTCTTTAAGGGTATGGATATGCCCGAGCCTGACTCGCTTTTTGACGATTACAAAGATCGCAGCCCCGCCCTGGCGCAGCAGCAGATGTCATGTGCCAAGGATTTTAATTGGGGCCATGATATGTACATGCATGGCGAGCCGACCGATCCGCGTTTTACTAATTTTATGGGCAATGGCGAATACAATCGTATGACCGATGCCGAGAAGAAACGATTTGATGCCGCTTACGGTCCTGAAAGTGAGGCTCTCAAGAAGGCCCTGGCTGATGGCAAAATGGACGACACACAGCTTACCAAGTGGAAATATCAGCGCTACATCAAGAACTACCTGCGCTGTATCCGTGCGGTGGATGATGGTGTGGGACGTCTGCTGGATTATCTGGATGCCAGCGGCCTGGCGGATGACACCATTGTGATCTACTCCTCAGATCAGGGCTTTTATCTGGGTGAGCATGGCTGGTTTGATAAACGCTGGATGTTTGAAGAGTCATTTGCTATGCCGTTCCTGATTCGCTGGAAGGGGCAGATTAAGCCGGGTTCTCGTTCTAAAGCACTTATTCAAAATATTGATTACGCTCCAACCTTTATGGATCTGGCCGGTCTTCAGGTCCCTGCGGATATGCAGGGGCGCTCCCTGGTGCCTCTCTTTAAACGAAGCGGTGTAGCTCCGGTCAACTGGCGTAAATCATTGTACTATGCCTACTACGGTGAGCGCTGTCATCATGTTGCCAAACATGACGGAGTGACAACCGATCGCTACAAACTTTTCTTTATGCCTGATATGCGTGGCAATGACCGCTGGCAGCTCTTTGATCTGGTGAAAGATCCGCATGAGATGAAGAGCGTTCATATGGATCCGGCATACAAGCAGGTGCTGGCCGATATGAAGGTGGAGTACTACCGCGTACGCAAAGAGTATGGTGTTAACAGTGCTGTGATTCCATGCTCGCGTAATGCGCAGCACTGGTGGATGAAACGCTTTCAGAAAAAAAACAAGAAGTGTCTCAAAACTCCAAATTGTGAACTGTTATTCCTTGGCGACTCCATTATTCATGGCTTTGATGGCAAGGGCAAGGCTGTTTGGAATAAGAACTATGCAAAGTATAAGGCAATCAATCTTGGTTTTGGTGGCGATCGTACCGAACATCTGCTATGGCGTTTGAAATATGGCGTTTTTGATAAGATAAGTCCAAAGGTGGCCGTCATGATGATTGGCACGAACAATACCGGTCATTTACAGACACCCGCTGCTGAGACAGCACTGGGGGTTAAGGCCTGTATTGACGAAGCACGTGCTAAACTGCCGAAAACTAAGATTCTGCTGCTCTCTGTATTTCCTCGTGGAAAGGATACCAAAGATCCGATGCGTATGATCAACGATAAGATTAATGGAATTATCAAAGGTTATGCCGATGGTGTTAATGTTCATCATATGGATATCAACAATGTATTCCTTGATGATAATGGAGTGCTGTCCAAAGAGATTATGGGTGATCTCCTGCATCCCGGTCCTGAGGGATATGAGCGTTGGGCTAAGGCCATTGCTCCCAAACTCAAAGAACTTGGACTCATTGAGACGATAGCATGTCGTTGATGAAAGAAAAGGAAAAATACGATGGCAAGTTTGAAATTTGATTGTTCTCTCTCTCTTCAGTTTATTATTTGGTCTATTGACCAGTATCCCTGCGATCATTTGCGGTCATGTGTCTGTGTCTAAAATCAATCAGTCCCAAGGCGCTCTCACAGGCAAAGGACTCGCCATAGCCGGCCTCGCCATTGGCTGGCTGGCTGGTCGTCGTCATTTTGTTCAAATGCATGGCTCGATTCGCTGACTGAAGTGTAATTAATAACGAAGCCAGCGCCAACCAACCCCAGCACGTTATCGGGGGGACCGCCAAAATGTGAGGGGGGTGTCGTTCGAAGATTGAGAGAAAAAGAATGAAAAGATTCTCAAACAGAAACGCGGGGTTACGTTTGAGCAGATAGTCATGCATATCGAAAACGGTGACGTTCTTGATGTTATTGACCATCCTAATAAAATAAAATACAACCATCAACGGGTAATAGTGATCAATATCAACGACTATGCGTATGCAGTCCCATTTGTCCAGCAGAATGAAATCAGATTTCTGAAGACAGTTGTACCCAGTCGAAAACTGACGAAATTGTATTTGAGGTGATAATATGAAGAGAGTATATCTTGATGAAGAAGAACGGAACATTATTGAATCCGTGGAACGTGGTGAATGGACCTCTGTAAAAAACCTGGAACAGGAAATCAAGAAGCACCAGCAATATGCCAAAAATACCCTTCGTAAAGATAAGCGAGTGAATATTCGCATATCTTCTCGTGATCTTGAGGCGCTTCAATCTAGAGCCGTGGAAGATGGCATTCCCTACCAGACATTAATGGCGAGTGTTCTGCATCGTTTTGTTGCAGGACGGTTTAAAGAAGCCTGATTTTTCTCCCACAGTGGCCCCGCGGCGCGTTGTTCCTGAATTGGCAAAACATGGAATTATGGCTTATCGGGAGCTGATTATATCGCCTTGGCGTGTATTGTACAAAATTAAAAATAAGCGTGTTTATATTCAAGTTGTGGTTGATGGTCGACGAGATCTTGAAGATTTGTTGTTTCGGTGAATTATGCGGTGAGTTCTTTTGTTTTTAAGTAACTCATTGGGCCAGACTTTTGTGATGGTATTTAGTT
>JAQIBS010000206.1 GCA_027858965.1 Kiritimatiellia bacterium | reverse complement strand
TTCCATGTTACTTTTTCCTTTCTGCAATTTTTTGAACGATTTTTGTTGAGGGTTTATCGTCACATGGAACATTTTTTTTGTCCATATGTTTGTCGCATTTAATATTACAATTTGGCATTTAATGCTTTTAATTTGTTAAATATTGACAGATTCAGTTTAAGTAGGTATGTTAATAGAAATTCGGGAAAATAACTGTTATTTTGTTTTTTGTCTAGTTAAAAGGATTTATGAAATATAAACCTGTTGTGTGTCTGTGCGTAATATGCGTGATCGGGTTTGGGCTTATTGCCCGGGGCCAATGGATGTCTGAAAACATTGTGCTCCAAAGTGGCTGGAATTCAATTTCTTTTCCGCTGCAGCCTGAACCGTCTAACTGTGAACTCCTGTTTGCAGGGCTTCCGGTGGAAGCGGTTCATTTGTGGGATCGATCAAAAGGAGGGATTGAGTTTGATTCAGATCCTCAAAATGCCGTTCTCGTTCCGCCAAGCTGGCTTGTCTGGCGCCCGACATCAAATCCGCAATCATTTTTAAATGACTTCTCTGAGGTGATGGCTGGAGAGTCTTATCTGATAAAGGTTACATCCAACACAACTTTCAGTGTCACAGGCCGTGCTGTGATTACTGCTCCCCGGTGGTTGCCGAATGCATATAATCTCGTTGGTCTTCCGGTGAGCGGGTCGATGCCATCCACTTTTGCTGAATTTTTTGCGGGAACCTCTGATATTGGTACTATCGATGCGGATGGAGGTGCGATTTATGAAATACTTGCGAATGGATCCGAACGAAAAGTTTTTCAGCCGGCTCTGGTTGATGTCAAACGGGGAACTGCCTATTGGGTTTTAACGAAGCAGGTCGTTGTCTATCCGGGGCCTGTTGAGGTTTCGATTAGCGGGGGAGCATCTTCTCTGGATTACGGATCACTAAGCTCGCTGCGTTCATTAAAGATAAAAAACATCACGGGCAGTACCCGTAGGGTCACCCTGAAAACTCTTTCTTCCGGAGCTCCTCCTCAAGTCGGGGGAACAAATCTGTTTCCTTGCGCAGAGGGGGGTGTTCCGTTATCCCATGAACAGATGAATTGGGATACGCTGAAATTATCATATCTGCCATTGCCGGCAACGCTCTCCAGTAATATTCCTCCGAATTCCGTATGGGAGCTTAAATTGGTGCCCCGGTCGCTCGAAATGGAGAGTCCCAACCTCGATGCTGTTTGGGAAAGTATATTAAAGATTTCCGATGACGAGGGTGCGGTTGAGCAGTTTATCGGTGTTTCCTGTAAAGGGAACGCTGAAACATTTGTGGATCCAGCGGGGTTGTGGGTCGGAGGCGTAGTTGTGGATAAGGTGAGCCGCATGGCTGCCGGAGATGTCGTGAGCTGGGACCCTTCTGAGCCTGTCGATGCGTCCGACGGGTTTTCCTTCCGAGTCATACTGCATGTGGACGAGAACGGTGAAGTCCGTCTTCTGCAACGGGCTTTGCTGGCGTGGAACCCATCAGGACAGGTGGTAACCGGGGCAGGCGTTTATACAAATGGAATCTATGCTTTGCTGGCGGATGAAGCGGATGCCGAAACCTATCAAGCGCAGCATCCTGATTCGAAAATAGTGCGCATCAGCTCTGTGAATCTGCCTTTGATGGATCCGTTGTTGATGAACGGAGCGTTTGGCGGAGACAACACACTCTTGGGAACGGTAACCCTCCCGTTCAACAATCCGGTCAATCCGTTCCTGCACCGGTATTCTCCACTGCATGATAACTTGGAATATCGCAATGACCAGCCGCTGGCGCTGGCGGAGGGGCGTGAGTCTTTTACCGTGAGCAGGAATCTTTCTTTTGAGTTTCTGGAAGAAGACCCGGATCAGGGCAGTGCGAATCCGCAGTGGGGAGTCTCGGTGATGGGCGGGGTGTTCCGTGAAGAGGTTGCGGGGTTAAGCGCCTCGATTGGTTCAGCCAGGAAGATTTATGTACAGGGCCGTTTTCAGGTCAAAAAAATTAACAGTGTCGGACGGATTGAATAGGAGAATTATAGTATGAAAGCTGGGAAATTAAGACAGATCGCTTTTGTGGCGGGGCTGATGGTTGCTGGATCGACAGTTCATGCGGCACCGCCCACCATTACGCAGCAGGTTACTCCGGGAACCATCAGCTATCAAGGGCGTATTCAGGAGGCCGGTGGAGCAGATTATACCAATGGAATTTATGATATTGAGTTCCGGCTCTATGATGCCGCTACCGGAGGAAATCAACTTTGGGGCGCAACCTATAAACCCTATTTGAAAAACGGCTATTTCAGTGCGATTCTCGGCCAGATCAATGTCGGGGAAACCTCTCTGACCGGTAGTACGTTCAGTGTTGTTTCCGACCTCTGGAAAGCGGTCTGGGTTGAGCCCGGTGCTACGACGGATCGCTACCTCGGCATCAAGGTTGCAGCCCGGGACGGTACGCCGATCGTCGGCGCGCAGGAGTCGTTTCCTCGCCAGCAGTTGCTGGCATCGCCGTTTGCGATTCAGGCTCAGTTCGCCCAGCAGGCTAAATATGCGGAAAGCACCAGTGGTGATTTCACGATCCCCACAGCGAATAAGCTGAATTTTGCCGGCGGTAACGGAACGATCGAGTCGGGGGGGACCCAGATTAATGTGAATGACGACCTGAATGTTACGGGGAGTGTTACTGCTCCTCGAGTCATCACTGCGTATCTTCATAATAATGGAGCCAATGTGAATGTCGGCTGGGACGGGATTCCTGAAGACCTTCTGGTTTGGGGAAATCATGTTATTGCCAAAAACCTGTCTGGTTATGGGTATGCCTGGTTTGCTGGTGATTTATTCGCTGGTGGAAATGCGGTTGTGAGTTCTAATTTGACGGTTGGTGGCTCTGCGAATGTGAGTTCTAATTTGACGGTTGGTGGTGATCTGAAGGCTTCTACCATAATGCCTCGAACCGGTGATTATGTTGAGGTTGGTAAGAATCTGACGGTTTGGGGCCAGTTGAATGCGAAGTCCATTGCCATTATTGATAGTGCTAATAATATAAAAGAGCCTTTTGTTATCAGGTCTTATCAACAATCTGCAGCCTATGCCACTCATTTGATGGAAAAGGATACGACGGTGGGTACGGCCGAATATTCGGCGATCATTGCCGGGTTTGACGGGGGCATTTCCGGTATTGAGGAGTATGGTCTGGATGATCCGGTTCTGAACGTTATGGCATATGAATCAGGGGGAACCTGGTGGGTTCGCGCGGAATCATCGACAGAGATAAATACGGATCCACCTCCTGTCTGGACAGTTCATGTCATGTTTATCCGTAAGGAATTGGTGTCGGATGAACGTACGTTGTGGGGTCAGAAGGATCGTCCCTGATAAGGCATGGAATTGAACTGTTTATTCATCTTGTACCTCGGCTGCTGAGATCATGCCCGGGCTGTGAGCGAACTGGGGATAAAAAAAGCAATGAAGAATCTGTTGAAGAAAAGGCTCTGTGTAAGCCTGTTGTCGGCCGGAGTGCTTTTTGCGCCTGTGCTTTACGCAGATATTCCAGTCATCTCCTCCTCGTTTGAAAACCGGATTTTTTATCAAAACACATCCGCTCTGGCCGTGGCGACCAATACCTCTTATGTTGTTCACGGTGCGGCCAGTGTGCTGGGAATCCCGTTGTACGCAGGAAATACCAATGGATGGTCAAGTCAGGGCGCGGTGATTGTTGAGTCGCAACTGGGCGCTCCGATGGGCTCGGTATTTGCCAATTACGGGTTGGGAGAAGTGCTCGCGCCTCCGCCCGGGACCGACGCCTCGGTGGCGCCGGTGTTCTCGGCAGAAAATGTGATGTGGATCGACTATGCCCAAACCCTGCTTGCGATTGATAGCGGGGCAGCAACGGTGAAGTGGACACTGAGCGGCGGGGGAACTCAAACCACAGTCTATACCGTTTCTCCCAACGCTAAGCGTCGGCCGGTCCGGCTCTATTGGACGGACAAACAAGATGGCACTCCGGCCCAGAATGCCGGTCCGGTTATCGAATTCGGTTCCAATTACCGGGTCGATCTTTACCCTAACTCCCAGATTACGGTTAATACGGGAAGTCCTTTGGACGACTATGGCTTTACGACGAATCGGACCTGGCTGAGCAATTTGGAACAGTCTGTTCCTGACGTCTGGATCGCGGGCGGACGTCTTCACGCCCGGCAGGACGCGAGCGGCAAGTTTTTGATCACCTATTCGCGATTGGATGCGAGTACGCAGTTGCGCAAGCTGCTGGCCTATGAAGTGGTCGAGGTGCTGGCGCCGATGAGTGCGGTGATTGATCAGTATGTCGGAGATCGTCTGCTGCCCGTTTCAAAACAGTATTCAACGGATGAGTTGTTTGCGGAAATCACCCGGGGAGCCATCGATAAGAGCGGCGGGGAAGATGTGTTTGTCTATCAGCACAGTTCCGGCCCTCAAAAAGGATGGGTATGGGCGACTCGACACACCACGGGCCCGGCTCAGATTGAGATTTACTGGAAGGCGAAAGAAGAACTCGATGTAATCTGGCCGTTCGAAGTGGATATCTACGATACACAATGGGGCGGGCCAATGGTGCAGAGTTATGCGCGCGCACCGGATGCTGCCCGTCCCGGCGTTCCTGTCTGTTTTGCGCCGGAATACACTATGACGCTGATGCCGGTGCAGCTTGATGCGATCGGTGGAACGCATGCGTCGTTCTCTGGTAATACGTTGGTCTCTTCAACGGACGGATTCTGTCTGCTCAAATATGAAGCGGATGATTATCTCTGGTTCCAATCCGTTCACTCTGTGACGGATTCCCCGATTGCCTCACGATTCTGGGATATTGCAGAAGATCTCCGTCCGGCTGATACTAATCGATTTGGAACGTGGCCGGGCTATATCTACTCCGGGGATGATTATCATGAAGGCTGGTACAACTATCCAGGCTCCTATCAGGATGATCCGGCGTCGGTGGCATCGCAGATTTGCGGTGTGAATACCGGGGAACTCGAAGTCTGGTGGTCGGAGCCGAAGGCGCAGGAAGGCATGCCACTGCCAACTTACTGGCCGACTGCAAAGGAAAAAATCATATTGGATTGGCCGGTAAGGCCGCGTGACATTACCATTGCCAGCGGGTTGGGGAATGAAGGGTTTACATCAACTACCAACGGCATGGGTTCGCTTTCGTATGCCAATGTTTATTCGCCCTCAGAAGGGCAGATCGCGCGGTTGAGCGTGGCAAACTTTCAGGATACCGTGTCTCTTGACGCCGCGTTCACGTTAGAGGCCAGAATCAAACCGAACAGCGCTTACGTATCTATATTCAGTAAGGCCGGTGAGTTTGATTTTTATATAACCAGTACATTCTATCTCTATCCATCACGTTATGTAGACGAGCTCGTTTTACGTAAAGGCGCTGCCCTTTATAAGTGCTCCCTGCCTCTGGACATTAATTCGGGCGAATGGCATCACGTAGCTGTCAGCTACTCTCCTGTCGAGGGTGTTAATTTCTTTCTGGATGGAGAGGTGGTTGGGAGCTCAGGTGTGTATAATCACTCTTATACTCCGCAAGTATCCTCTTTGGATATTTTCACATGGGACAATGGTGAGATTGATGAAGTCCGGATCTGGAGCGAGGCACGATCATCGGCCGAAATACGCCGCGATATTGTTCGTCATGTTCCCCCCTCGGCTCCTGGTTTAGAGCTCTATTACGACTTTGACCCCGTTCGGGGAGGTAGCGCGAGTCTGGCTAAAGATCAGAGTCTAAACGGACTGGATACAGAGCTGGACAGTCGGTTTCAGATTGTCTCGCAAACGATTAAGGGGGCATTGCCCGGCATCTCGTTTTCGCTGGCAAATCCGCACATCTACATTCAGAATGATCCGTTGAAAATCGGCTACAATCCGAACGAAGAGCATTCATTGCTATTAAATGACACCGTCTATGCCTTGCGGCAGGATCTCAATACGGCGAATACCTCATTGCCGTATGTTCTGGTCGAGTACGACAACCCTGGTCTGGGGCGCCGCGACCTCATGGTCTTTCATGTGGCGTTGACCAATGAGTTTTACGGATTCAACCAGAGTCTCGATGCCGGTTTAATGCTTCAGGCTCCTGTTCCGCTCTCGTTGCTTGCGCCGGACTGGACAGAGAAGAATAAACATATCTCCGGCCCGAAGTTTGTCGACCGAACCGGTCGGCACTGGGCGGTGCAGGCCGCTGATAACGGCAGTCCCACGAATTACGTCTACCAGTATCACTATCCGAACCGTGCTGACTTCTGGTATCCACAAGGCGAAAGCCATGCCGCAGGCGAGTTGATTGAGTGGGTTTTTGCTCCATCGAAACCCATTAATTACACCTATACGGTTGCATGGCCGGCAGATCTCCCATCGCTCTACATCGGGGACACCTTGACCAACCCGAAAAACGGGTTGCCCGCTATTCGCGGCCAGCTGAGTGTCGATGTCGCTTATCAGCAATCGCTAAAAACGAATGCGCTGCCGAGCGTCCGGCTGATCGACCCGACTGTGGCTCGAACCGCACCATTGCCGGAAATTCCCGCCGCGATGAAGACCATGCGCGATCCGAAAACCGGCTTCACCTTTTTCTCTGAATTGCCGCCCGCATTGCGCTCGCGGCTCTACTACAATCCCTTTGCCGCGACGGGCAAGGAACTGCAGTTGATCGGTGAATACCGCGAGCGTACCGACGGTCACAACTATCTGATGCTTAACGTGCTTACCGGAACTAACCGGGCCTCCGTTCTGGATAACACCCTGTTGACCGGAATCGACTCTGCCTGGATCACGGCGGTCGCGGCGTTGCCTGCCGATGCGGTTGAGCTTACGAATGATGAGACCCCCTTCGATTCAATCGCGCTCTCCACCGTCGGGAAAGGCAAGGGCTACGTGACGCTGGTATTCAACAATAGCACCAACGAAAATATGGTGGCGGAATCCGAAGTGATCGGGATGGAAATCATTCGTGTCGATGATCCGCTTTACGTCGGCCGTCTTGATCCCGTGTTATCTGAAAATCCGCTCGATCAAAAGATCAATCTTAACTATTCCGCCGATTTTGCCGGCCAGCCCGAGCAATATGTTTTCGAATGGAACTGGGCCGACCCCAAGGATGGAATGGCTCCCGACCCAGCGGATGATCAGGCTTGGAATCCGTACGATCTCGGGACTGGGAAGCACTACACCACGATCGGCGGTTCCGGTGTCTTCGGCTTATCGGATCACTATCTGCGCTGCCGGTACCGTGCGCTCGACCCGCTGGTGACGGCGATGGTCGGCACGAATTATAATGAATGGACCCCGCCGCAGTTGGCGGAGGGCTGGATTAAGCGTGTGATGAAAGCCGTCAACCCTTACGACCAGCGCATTCGTGATTACATGAATTATGAACTCAATACCGACTTGAGCATTATTCAGCAGGCGGGCGCTCCGTATAGCGGCAATGTGCCTCTCAATTATGACGCATTGAACGAAGAAGGGCTCATTGCGCTCTACCAGACCGTGCTCGAAAAGGCCAAAGGGCTGAGCATTGATGCGAATATTGAGGCAAAAAATTCACTGTCGCTCGCGTTGCTGCTGGCCTCCGGCCGTCTCTCCGACCTCTACATGGTGCTGGGGAACGAAGCTTACGCCGATGCACTCAACCCGACAATTGGATTGGGCCTCAACGATCCGCTTCTCGGTGGCGATGCACCTTCGATCTTCAGCTTCCAGAACCAGCTCCCTTCGTTACTTGATGAAGAGTTGGCCCTGTTGCGCGGGCGCGACGACTCCTTTAATCCTGCTGTCAGTGCCTATCCGGTTTACAATCGTCTGGCTTGGAATATTACCGCTGATATTTCAGGAGGACAGCTGGCGTATGTGCTGAATTACGGCATCTCAGATGTGGACCTCGATGGAGATGTGGATGTGGACGATGCGAAATCGCTTTATCCGCAGGGACACGGCGATGCATGGGGACACTATCTCGCCGCAATGAAAGGGTACTACGGTCTGTTACGCCACGATTTCTTCAATTGGCTTCCGCAGGTGGAAGGTATCCTGGCTGGTGACACGGAAATTACCGTCAGCTTCCTGCATGAGAAGAAGTTCGCTGTGGCCGCCGCCGCCAAAGCCCGCACCGGTGCCGCGATTGTTCAGCAGGAGGCCCGAAGCGCCTATAAAGAAGGCCAGGCGAATGCGTGGATGAATTTACGTGATGATAACCCAGAACGCGCATGGGGAGTGGCTGGATGGGGGTCCCGCGCCGGGCAGGGGGCGTATTTTGACTGGCTGACCGCCAATGCCCTGCTGCCTTCGATGGATAGCTCAACCAATCATACCGGAATTCAGGTGATTGACCGTCAGACGGTCGCCGAGCTGTCCGAGATTTCTCAGCAGGCCATGCGCATTCAATTGGAACTGGATCGGGCCGATTCAGGAATGAATCCGCTCGGGCTGTCGACCGATGTCGTTCCATTCGATATCAGCGCCGCAGAGATCGACGCAGGAAAAACGCATTTTGAACAGATCAATGACCGGGCCGAAAAGGCTCTTCGTAATGCCGCGCTCGTCTTCGAAAAGGCAAAAACGGCCACTCAGGCTTTGCGCGACCAAAATGAAGAACCTGCCTTCCTCCGCTCCGTTCAGAGAGATGAAGAGGCAATTAACCGACGGCTACTCGAAATTTATGGCTACCCTTATAGCGATGACATCGGTCCCGGAAAATTATATCCACAGGGGTACAATGGTCCAGATCTGATCAACTTCAGCTATATTGATATCAGCGATTTAATGGATCGCGTCGCGGGAGCCAATCGTGTGATTTCGTTCGATGGATCTGTCTGGGTTCAGGCGGGGATAACGAACAAAACGTTTGAGTTGACTCAGTTGGACGGCTATTTTGATTCGAATAATGCTTCTGCTTCATCCATGGCGATTCCGGTTTGGGCGCTGCAGAACTTCAGTGTCACTTGGAATGTCGGACCCTACGGTATCCCGGAAAAGCCGGCGAGTTATTCGGGTTCACGTCGCGCTGAAGGGGAGATCCAGCTGGCTCTGAGTGATCTGATTGAGAATGTCGCTAAGACATTTGCTGCGGTCGAGACCCTCAGCGTTGAGAGTGAAAAGCTGGAGATTCAACTCCTCAAACTGCTTAATAAGAACATTTACCTTTCGACGGTAGCTTCGCAGCAATCCGCAGCTCTGTTGCAGATTATTGCGAAAAAGAAAGATGTTCTGAATAACGAATTCAGGATTCAGATCACAGAGTTTGCATCAGAGGTTGCACTGAATGCGGCTCAGGCTGTGGCGGAGGGTGT
Source organism: Kiritimatiellia bacterium (assembly GCA_027858965.1). Lineage (GTDB taxonomy): Bacteria > Verrucomicrobiota > Kiritimatiellia > RFP12 > UBA1067 > M55B167. The sequence continues at coordinate 3,522 of JAQIBS010000206.1, read as the reverse complement.
GCCCAAGATATTCGGATTGTCCACTTCGGCAGGAGCGCCTGGTTCAGGAATTGCCTATGGCGTGGGTGCTGCAGCCGCAGCCATCTCGGATGGAATCGGGTTGGCGTTCAAAAAGAATATACGGGATGCGGAACAGAAAATTCTGGATCTTGAACTAGCGATGGACAATGCGCTCGGCAGTTTAAGCGATACCTTCGAAATTCGGCAGGATTTGCTGGAACTGCGGCGAAGTGCTCAGGATATGCGCGTGACACTCGCTGGTCTGGATGTGCAGTTGCAGACACTCGAATCCGCCCGCATGGGCTTTTCGAAGATTATTGCCGAGGGAGACCGGCTGCAGGTGGAACGCAGCCGGGTCCGCGCCAATTTTGCGGCGGATCTTACCCAGAAACGCTATCGCAACATGGCCTATCGGATCTTCCAGAACGATGCGCTGGCCCGTTACGACGAGGCGTTTAACAGTGCGGCTCGCTACGTATATCTGGCAGCGAAAGCCTATGGATACGAAACCGGGACTCTGTCGAGCGACAGTCAGCAGACCAGTGGCGGTGACTTTATTGAGCAGATTGTGAAGGCGCGGGCGCTGGGTCGCTTCTCGATCACGAGTGGTCAGCCCGATGAGCCGCTGGTGGGGGGCTCTACCGGAGATCCGGGGCTGGCAGATATTCTGGCGCGAATGCAAGCCAACTGGGCCGTTCTCGAAGGGCGTCTCGGTTTTAATAATCCGCAGACCGAAACCGGCCGCTTTTCGTTGCGTCAGGAGTTGTTCCGCATTGGACCGGATGGATCCAGCGATGAAAACTGGCGCGATACGCTGGAATCTTTCCGGGTTGCTAATCTGTTTAACATTCCCGAATTCAGTCGCTACTGTCTGCCGTTCAATCCCGTGCTGACGGAAGAACCGGCCATCGTCATTCCGTTCTCAACCGAGATTAACTTCCGGAAAAACTTCTTCGGGAATAATCTGGCCGGGGGGGACAACGCCTATGATTCCACGCACTTCGCGACTAAAATCCGCAGTGCCGGCGTCTGGTTCAGCAATTTCAATAACACCTTCCAGGATGGCGTCGCCAATCAGCCGCGCGTCTATCTGATCCCGGTCGGGGCCGACCGCATGCGGGTGCCTTCTGTTACCGGTGATGAGATCTGTTCATGGAATGTGGTGGATCAGGCTCTGCCGGTTCCGTATCCATTCACGCAAACCGACTGGGAAAATCCGGATTGGACCGCTTTGAAGGATATGTTTGGAGGCGAACTCTACAACATCCGCCGTTATCCTTCCATGCGGGCTTATCACGACAGCGGAAGCTTTGATGAGTCGGAAATGATCAGCAATTCCCGGTTGGTGGGCCGTTCGGTCTGGAACACGAAGTGGTTGCTGATTATTCCGGGGGGGACGTTATTGAATGATGCGGATGAGGGAATCGAGCGTTTCATTCACGGGCGCGAAACCTCTCCGGATGTTCGTGACGAAAACGGAGTGAAGGATATTAAGCTGTTGTTCTATACTTATTCAAACTCAGGTAACTGATTGTTAATTTGAGAACGGAAATTTTGACATGATGAAAATTTGCAACCTATTACTTTTGTTATTGCTGCCTGCTGTCGTAATGGCTGGTTTGCCCCGTCCTTCCTGCATCTATTATGGGCAGGCGAAGGATGGCTATGGGCGCCCCTTTCAAAAAGGAGCCGAGGTTCTGATGCGCTCCGGCACCAATGTTGTGTCCGTATATGCCATTGATGGCATTCTTGCCCCCGGGGTGAATTTCAAGCTGCGGGTTGCAATCGATAGCGGCGTGGGAGATGAATACGTTCCTTATGCCGTGAAGGCCGGCGACCCTCTGGATTTGGTGATTCGCGTGAATGGGGTGGAGCGTTCGATGATGCAATATTCCTCCCTGACTGCAGGAAATCCCGGCGAAGCCATCGCTCTGTATGTAACGACCAGTTTAGATATGGATGGAGATGGTCTTCCAGATGACTGGGAACTTCAGATGCTGGCTAACTCAGGAGGAGCCATCACAAATATTGCGCAAATCACGCCATCCGGAGATTTTGATCAGGATGGGGCTTCGAATCTGGATGAATATCTTTCCGGGACATTTGCCTTTCTGGATTATGACTATTTTTCCATCAATGAGATGGAGACAACAGAAAACGGACGTCTCAAATTTCATTTTCTGACTGCACCCGGTATAACTTATCAGCTCTGGACAACTGAGTCGGTGGCTTCTGGTGATTGGGCGATGATTCCTTTTTCACTGGGCGACCTTGATGCACCAGCGCATCTTGGGTTAATTGGCAATGGTTATTTTACGACGATCTATATTGATGCGGCCAAAAAACGCCAGTTTTTCCGCCTGTTAGCTAGGTGAGGCAGTAATGAGAGTAATATTTTTTTTGATGATTTGTATGATCTGCTCCTCTGCCCGGGCGGAGGCATGGACGAATTGTGTTGGACATGCAATTGAAGCAAAGCTGCTGGGGATTCAAAAATCGCAAGTGACTTTTCTGAAACTCAATGGAGAGAAGATGCAGCTGCATATCCAATCTCTGTGTAAGGCGGATCAGAAGAGGATAAGGAAAGTTTATCCAGTGAAGGTGCCAGAATCTGAGCAAAACACAGAGGAGCAGCGGCAGCTCAGTCGGCTGGATGTACTCTATAAAGCCGGGCGCCTCTCAAAACAGGACTACCAGAAAGAACGGCGTGCTGTTATAAAACATTTTACGGGAAAATAGAAGCGGGGATAGCGGGGGTAGGGGTGTACTTAAACATATAACAGTTAGTTTGTTTTTTAGTTTGTTTTGTTAAATTTACTGTATGCCTCGACAGTTAAGGCACCATGCTCCCGGCGGTTGGTGTCATATAACGACTCGTGGCCTGGGCTACCGGAGGATTTTTGAAATAGATCGAGATCATGAGTATTTTCTGGAACTGCAACGAACAAGGGATTGATCCGAAGAAAGAGTACCGGGACTGGCTTGAGGATTACATTAAACAGGGGGTTGAAGAGAAACGCCTTACAAAGTTAACTTCAGTTTTGGCCATAGGAAGCACTGCGTTTATTGAGAAGCTGCACAGGAATCTACTGAAAGAGATTGGCGGATATACAGGGATGAAGGTAAAGGCGGTTTCGCAAGGTGAATCCCGTATTCGCAAGCCGTTGGATGAGGATAAGCTCTTGAAAGAACAATATCTGAAGATACTGAAATTACTTGGCGAGAAAATTGAATTGTAGAATGTAGAACCACGACCCGTAGCGTAGGACCGCACCAGCTCAAGGGCATTGCATAGGTTTGACATTGGAGGGGCGGTGGCCCTCCATCCGCCGTCCGCGGTCCCAGGGCCTGGGACCCTCCATTAGGGAGTTTACATATGCTGGACACTGGAGGGATGGTGGCCCACCGTTCATAGTCCCAGCTTAAGGATGCTGTTTGGCAGAATAATCCAAAGCGCTATTTTTATCTTTTAGGTTTGACAGCGTGGCTCTCGGGACTGTCCGGTTATAAACTAGACCTACA
>JAQIBS010000118.1 GCA_027858965.1 Kiritimatiellia bacterium | reverse complement strand
TATATCTGAGCGGGCCAATCATGGATGAAAACCCGGAACTTGCCAAAACCTGGCGAGAACGGGCTACAGAGCAACTTAAGAGTAATTTTGTAATCCTTGACCCCATGCGCCGCAACTTCAAAGACCGCGAGGTCGACAGCGCCAATGAAATTGTTGAGTTTGACCTGCAGGATGTACGCGAATCCGACATTCTGCTGGTAAACTACAACAAAACTTCCATCGGAACATCGATGGAGGTTTTCTATGCGGCCCATGACCTCGGAAAATTCATAGTAGCCTTCTCCCCATACCCCTTTAAAGAGTGCTCTCCCTGGATGGTTCGCTACTGCACTAAAATACTGCCATCCTTTGAAGAGGCAATTCAGTACATACAGAACAACTTTATTGTCAAACATGTGCGGTAATTATTATGCCTATCAAAATCCAGACACCCAGCGGCACCATATTCTCTATTGACTGGAGCATTTGGAAGCCAACGGAGAGTGCCGTACTGACTTTTATGGCTCTGCTGCTTTAGTTTATTGTTAGGATTTCGTTAGATAAGCCACACCTTCTTCCCTTTGTGTTTGGGTTTTGTTAAAATTGCGATATCATTTCATGACGACAAGAAGAGTTAAAGGATTTCACAATGACAATTGATGCTGTTTTAGTTATTCTGAAAGTTTCAGGCGGGCTTGGATTATTTCTGCTGGGCATGAAACATCTCTCCGAAGGCCTTCAGGCTATCGCGGGCAATAAGCTACGGAAACTCGTGGCCACTGCCACAACAAACCGTTTTGCCGGCGTCTGCACCGGGTCGTTTGTTACCGCAATTGTTCAATCAAGTTCTATTGTTACGGCTATGGTTGTTGGATTTGTCAGTACCAACCTGATGACCCTATCGCAGGCAATCAATGTGATTATCGGTGCCAACATCGGTACAACCGCCACCGCCTGGCTAATCGCAATCATTCCCTCGGCCGAAAAGTTGGGGCTGGGTATGATCGCCGTTTCAGCAATGGCTCATCTGTTTGCAAAAAGGGAACGTATTCGCACGCTGGGGCTGACCTTTCTCGGGCTCGGGTTTATATTCTTCGGTCTTTATATGATGAAATCGGGAATGAAACCTATCTCCAAGGATGAAGCGGTCATTGGCTGGTTTGCGATTTTCCAGGCCACCAGCGCATGGGGACTTATTAAATGCATCACTCTCTGTGCAGTCTTCACAGCGGTAATCCAGTCTTCATCGGCCACAACCGCCATAACCATGACTCTGGCGGGAACTGGCGTTATCGGTTTTGATACTGCAGCAGCCTCAGTGCTGGGCATGAATATAGGCACGACGCTGACCGCATGGCTGGCCTCATTAGGCGGTACTACAGAGGCAAAACGAGCGGCACTCGCGCATACCTTGTTCAATATCATTGGTGTTGCACTAATAACACCGTTCTTCCTGCCATTAATTATTCCGATGATGAACGGTTTATTTCCTAGCATAACCAAGGCAGTTATTGACCCTGCCAACGGCTCTACTTCATATCCGTATGTAGCAGCCCCAATGGCATACCTCCATACCGGATTTAACCTTCTAAACACCTTACTCTTCATCCCATTTGTTAATCAGTTTGCCAATCTGATCCGCAAATTGGTACCTGATGCACCCGTTAAAGAGATCCCTCGACTGACCATTCTTGACGACCGGGTAATAGCAACCCCGGTGCTGGCGTTAGAACAGGCAGCAAAAGAAGTGACCTTCATGGGAGAGAGCAATATTGACCTGCTCGACACCTATCGCAAGCTACTCGAGGGAGCGATTGACGAAGAGATGGAACAGCATATTTTTCACCGAGAGGACATTCTGGATAACATTCAGCGTGAAATCACCGACTTCCTGGGACATGTCATGACAGGACACCTGCAACAGGATATCGCCAGCAGGGCAAGGGTTCTGCTACGCGTAACAGATGAATTTGAGTCGATCAGCGATGAGGTGGCATCACTTCTTAAGATGCTGTTGCGCATGCGCAGGAACAAGCTGGATATCTCAGACAAGGGGCGCGCTGAACTATTGGCGGTTCATGACCAGATAACATTATTCTGCAAATGCATTGATGATGCGATAAACTGCGATATTTCCGAAGCGCCCAGTCACTTGATTCACATTGGCTCACAATCCGCCAACATAAAAGCTTTGATTCAGGAAACACGAAATACTCAGATGACAAGGCTGGAAACCAAATCAGCCAATGCCATGAAAATCGTATCCTGTATGGATATGCTGAGTGCCTATACCCGTATAAGAGAAAATCTCCTGAATATTGGAGAAACAATCAGCGGCGAGAAAAAAAGCTAAGAATGACTACATGACAGCATAATCCACCCATCCCCCTCTTGTCTAATTATGAGAATTGTGTTAAATTTTCTACCTGTTCATAATAATGAGTTTATTTTTTTGCTTTAAAAGAGTTGTGCACAACAGAGGTGGTATATAGTGGGATTTACTCAAGTTTTCGAGATGCTATCAGGAATAATCGGAGGTTTGTGTATATTTCTACTGGGAATGAGTTATATGTCGGATGGCATGCAGGCCATAGCCGGCAATCGCCTCAGGCGTATGATTGCCACCGTCACAGACAACCGCATAGGAGCCTGCGCAACCGGAACAGCGGTAACTTGTCTAATCCAATCCAGCTCAGTGACCGCAGTCATGGCCATCTCAATGGTCAATGTAGGGTTAATGACTCTCCAGCAATCAATAGGTGTCATTCTAGGTGCCGACATTGGAACAACTATTACAGCCTGGATTGTAGCCCTACATGTAACAAAACACGGTCTGATTATTTTAGGTATATCCGGTTTCTTTTATCTGTTTTCAAAAAATGAACGGATTAAGTTTACATCCATGTTCTTTTTAGGGATTGGAATGATCTTTTTTGGACTGGCGGTAATGAAGAACGGCATGAGTCCTCTCAGCGAGAGTGCATCATTTATTGAGTGGTTCTCAAGATTTAATCCCGAAACTTATTGGGGGCTATTTAAATGCGTTCTGGTTGGTTCACTTACCACTGCAATTATGCAATCCAGTTCAGCAACTATCGCAATCACCATTCTTCTTGCGAACTCCAATGTGATCGGTTTCAGCACCGCTGTTGCCATGGTGCTTGGCCAGAACATTGGCACAACCATCACGGCTTATCTGGCAGCTCTCGGCACAACAACAGGTGCCAAGCGCACAGCATACGCTCATATCTTAATCAAGATTATCGGCGTTGCAGTTATTTTTCCTTTCTTCTATCTGTATATGAGCTTCCTTGACAAAATCATGCCAGGTGCACTTGTGGGAGATATCGGAAAGCAGATTGCGCTCTCACACACAATTTTCAACGTTATAATCGTCCTGCTCTTCCTCCCTGTCACCGGCATATTCTGCAAATTACTGATCAAACTGGTCCCCAGCAGAGTAAAAAAAGAGGTGCCACATCTAACCTATCTGGATGGAGGTCTTGCCGAAACGCCCTCGATTGCCATCCAGGAATCAGGCAACGCTATTTTAAAAATGCGTAGCAACGTGGATAAGATGATGATGTGGATGGGCGATGAGCTTGAAACACCAGGTCGTGACCCTCAACTACGTAAAAAACTGCTGCACAGGGAAGAGATTCTGGATGTAATGCAAAAAGAAATTGTTGAGTTCATAACTAAAATCATGCAGAAAAACCTCCCTTTAGAGACCATTGCTGAGGGCCGACGGCAACTACGCATCGCCGATGAATATGAATCTATCGGTGACTATATCATGACTCTCTTAAAACTGAGCGACCGTCTGGCTAAACTGGACTCAAGCACCGCCAAAAATGACATTCTTAATATCAAAATGCTTCATACAAAGGTATGTCATTATCTATCAATTATAGGCGATGCGCTTGCAAGCAGTAATACCGACATATTAACCAGAGCCACTTCCGAAGGCAGTCAAATTGTCACTACCGCAAAACAGTACAGGGAAGAGCACCTTAACCAGATAGAACATGCTGGGACTTCTCCACAACAGACGCTGGTCATCATTGATATGCTGCAGTCATACAGAAAGATACGGGCTCATGCAATGAATATTGCAGAAGCCATAGCAGGAGAGAAGTAAAAAAACAGGTCCGCGCGAGACGCGGAGTGAAAAAAGGCTTTAGACTTTAGGTTGTTAGGCTTTAGGAAAAACAGATATAGATGGGTGCGCAACCCAGGTGCTAAAATTTTTAACCATTCTGCGCCTGCGGGCCGGACATACTGTACGTAACAGGGTAAACCTATCGGTATCTAGTGGATAATTTCGCAGAAACCCTAAAGTCTATAGCCCAAAGTCTAAAGCCTCAACAGACGACTTTTCGTGAAGAATAATTAATTGTTCATCCCAGCTGCATAAACGTCTATAGACGTCTGATTGCAAGGGTGAGCTCTCCATTAGGTTCACCTTTTTTCACAAGCACCTTTTTGATCACCTTGATTTTTTTATTTATCGTACGCCGGGATCTCTTAACCACTTCACGTGGAGAATGCAAAGCAATAGAGATCAGCTTTGTCCCCTTAAGCGGAATATCATCCACACAAAGATCAATAATCCCAGAGGCAATCATAGAGGGATCAGGCATTGACTTCACTTTTTTCGCAAAGAAGCTAATCGGGGCAGCCACAATCTCACCTCCTGGCTTGACGGTGTCTTCAACCACATCAGCTCCAAGACCAAGAACAACTCCGGCCATAAACCGAAGAAATTCCTCTAGCGCCTCATTTTCCATTGCCTCAGTCAGCTCAACCGCAAAACCAAAATATGATTCTACATTCTCTTTAAATATAATTGTCCGACACCAGCTCGCCCCACTCATATCGACCTGACCCGCGATCAACTCAACCTTGGATGTATATTTACGAGAGGCTATCCCCGCACGTGGCCAGATAAGAGATGACTGAAGCAGGTGCGCGCTTTCTTTCTTACGTCCATTCAATGTTTTTGTCAGCGAACAACCAACAAGTGATATCTCAACCGTAACCAGTCTTCTTGCCATAGCCTCACCTTTTTTTTTATTTGCTATTACCAATAAACAGACCTTCTGTCAAAACACTCAGTCTTTGCTCTTCAACCGTAAAGATACTCTGATCACCCCGAACCATTACATACCGAAGATTCGATCCGGCCGACCGGCCAACCAGCAACGTCTTTCTGACTGCACTTGCAATATTTACATCAAGATTGATTTCAAGCCAGGGCTCTTTAAAACCATAATACGCGGCATCATCAACCGACATCCCGATCTTGACAACCTTATCAGCCCTGAAACCACTAAGGAGATTCAAGACCCGCTCAAAAGCTTCAACATTCAGAGGTCCCGTAATCTCACCGGCAACAGGGTGCCAGGCCTCATCATCCTTAACATATTCAACACTGAGAGCTGTTTCCCCAAATCTTTTTATCGTCACTCTGCTAATACTCTCTACCGGAAAAGACAGCAAAGTTCTATCACGAAAATCCAGTACAGCTTGTCTCTTAATCATAGCAGGCGGCATATTACTCCCATCCACATAAAAAAGATCTGATGAATCCGCAAAAGAGAGCTCGTATAAAGTCCCCGACAGATCGGCCTTCTTAATAGAGACCACTGAAACACTATCCGCGGCCTGAAACTCAACATAACTAATATCTCCGCCTAACTCGGCAGACTCATCCAGTCGCGTTTTCGTCACAATACGCCCTGCTTCCAAAGCAATCATTTCTTCAATAGCCCGATGAACAACTTCCTGGTCTACTGGTTCAGAGGCGGGTGAATCAATCCGCCACAAATCATTAGTCTGGCTCAAAACAAACAGATCGTTTCCATGAATTAATTGCAGACGCTTTACAGGAGAGTCGACAGCCTCAAAAACCCGCATACTGCGAAAATCAGAGGGAGTAACGCTCACTACATCCGCAAAGCTGTTCGAAATGGCTCCAATAGCAGCACTATTATCCAGTAAAGCATAAACAGGCTCGCCAATCTTCTCTGACCGGTGACCAATAATCACCTTTGATTCAAAACTTCCGTCAAAGGTATTAATATGAATAGTTATACCGGTTTCATCATCCAGTCCATACAGCCCCTTTCGCATCTTAAGTGCCGATTCATAATCGGCAACATCCATGACATTATCCAGCGTTGGCCAGGCAAATCGGAAAACACGAACTCCAAAAAAATTATCCAGAAAATCATCAACACTCTGCGCAGAAGCAGGCACATTGAGCGGCTGTTCAATCCGCCAGGCCCCACTCACTTTCACAAGCCTGATAAAGGGATATCCAGGCCGTCGAATATCAATTGAATTAACCAAAGTTCTATCACAATCAATCAGTCTTCGTGAACGCAAAGCATTAGCATCCTCAGGAATTACATCATAAACTGCACGTGGCACCACCAAAACCTGCTCCGACTTGTTTTTTCTGACATAAACCTCGTCACCGATTGCAGAAAAAGCGCCAATCAAAATGGTGATATTCCTCTTTGGACTCTTGAAAATTACACGTGCCCGGGCCGGATAAAGACCGTAATCCACCACCGACAACCCGCGTTTTTTTATTTCATCATAGCTGAGACGATCATTAACCACAACACTATCAAAGCCATTCATCAAACGGGCAAGAGCCCCTTGATCAACACTAGCTTCCACTGGAGCCAACATTTTCCAGCGTGAACCATTCCTTTGCATCTCAATACGCTGACCTTCACGCTCAATCACAATGGAAGAGAGATCATCAAATATATCCTTAAGCAACAGAAACGAGCTTTCATCAGGCACAACCAGCACCCGCCTGCTGTTACGACCGGCAATTAAAATCACTAGACAGAGCAAAATGCCACTCAGAAAAAATACTATTATTCTCTTGTTTCCCATTATAAATTTCTACCGTTTTTTTCGAATAGAGATACATCCGAATATAATAAAAAATCCCAACGGAACAAAGAGGACCGACCATGCCATCGCATAAATCCAATCCTTCCTCATAAATCCTGTTGCAAGTGAGGCATCACCTCCAATTGATGACGAACTACCCATACTGACACCCGCCAGCCAGCCAACCGCATTCATAAAGAAATCACGATTGGCATTAGCCCTTCCGGAGAGAGCCCTGTTCATCACAAAATCGACATCACCTATTACACAAATCCGGGTCGGTTTATAAGCAACATCACTCGACACAAGACCACCTCTCTCTGCCACAGCCGCCACGACTACAGGCCCAGCCAATTCAGAGGTAGAGTCAAAACGTCGTGGAAAAGACTCAGGATGCAAATCACCCCATCCATCCTTATCACTCTTCGCCAACAGCATACTGCGGGTTAAATCAACACTGTCATCCTTACCGCTCAGGTTAAGAACCTTTAAACAAGTCGGCATACCAAAAACGATTGAAGCATTATTCAGATTACGTGTAATTTCATGTTCAGAGAAGGACGATATCACAATATCACTGCCAGTTAAGGTCTGGCCGCTAATCGCTATATAGGGGGTAACCTCTATCCCCCAACTCTTGAGTAAAGGCTCGCATCCAGTCGTAACCTGAGCTGCAACCAGATACAGCAAACAACCTCCGCGTTTAAGATAACGCTCAATCAGATTAACTTCTATTAAGGTCATCTCTCTTCGGGCTCCAGCAATCACAAGAACACTGTACTCAGAGGGTATTTCACGCAAACCCGCCAAAGTCAGTCCTTCCAGTATAAAACCATCACGTTTTAAATCATGAGCAATATCAGAGAACCCCCGAAACTCATCATAATCATCAAATCGCGCCTCGGAGTGCCCTTGCAACCAACATATTTTCAGCTGCCTGTGGGGCAAAGCCAACCGCGATATAGCTGAAGCACAAACACGTTCCCCTCGAAAAATACTATTCTTACCTCCCCCCCCGACATTAATCGCATCACCGGAAATCATATCGTCCAGAGTCACCACCACCTTACGCCGCTGATACTCAAACTCCAACGATTTCTCCGGCACGCCCCGTGCAACCAGCTGTGCCGACCGAGACATATCCCAACGTGGATCAACATACACCAGATCAATCTCGGCACCTGCCACACCGCGCGACGCAGATGAAAGTCCCCTCAATAAACGGGAGAGAGGTCGCGCCATAATATCCCTGCGGTCCATAAAGCATGTAATCCTGATCCGTCCCTGAGTATCCGCCAGAATATCACGTGTTCTTTCAGAGACAACACGTACACTGCCTACCGGTATTTCCCAGGAGTAATCAAACCAGAACCCTATAACAATAACCAGAAAACAAAAGATCGCGCCAAATAATACCGCCAGCATCGAAGTCGCTTTCAACATCCTCCGCTGTGGTGATTTCACCTTGTTATATTTATTCGTCTTAATCAAATTATTCACCTGTTAAATATCCAGCATCCTATATCAACGCAACCGTAGCAAGGCCAGCGCTTTAGAACATGCAAAAAGAAAAAATACTGAAAGCACACTGTAAAAAACAAAAACCCCGGACGAGAATAAGCCCGTTGAAAAATCCACCACGTGAACAAGCAGCGGCATCCAGGCCATCTCGGTACGTACAGATGGAATCCATACCAGAATCCCGAAATAAACAACTATCGGCATACCGCTACATAAAATCAGCGATGTCACAGCTGCTGCCGCCTGATTGCTATACAGCACTGAAATCATTGTACCTGCGGCACACCAGGCACAAGATTGAAGTAAAAGTATCCCAAAGGTAGCCATAAACGCAACCGGTTGAATACATTCACGCAGCGGTTCAGAGATTCGAGGTAGTATAAATACCGGAAATATCATAGAACAGAACAGTGCCAACGCCACTAAAGTCAGCGATGAGAGGAACTTGCCTAATACTAGATCTCTTTCTCGAACCGGTGAAGCCATCAGCAACTCAATCATACCGCTGGAACGCTCCACCGCAAACAAACGCATTGTTAAAAGAGAGCACAGGATCGGCAACCAGGGAGCTACCGCACATCCCCAGACACTCTGCAACTGTGATATGCCGCCCTCATCCCTGCGTAACAGCATCACAAAAGACCAACCACTAACCGCCAAAAAGGCGGCAACTGGTGTCCCGCTATAAAAAGAGCCGCGAAATGACCACAATTCCCTGAACCAGGTTTGCTGAAGAGCCCTCATAACTCACCTTCCTCATCACGCGCACTGACAGCACTAGTCAAAATATGCTTCAGCTCGGCACGGTCAAACTCCCCTGTGCGATAAAAGGCCTCTATCTCACCATCTTTCAAAACAATAAAACGAGTGCACCAATCCAGCATTTCACTGATTTCATGACCAGCCAGAATAACCGCTGAATGAGCAGATAGAGATGTCAACGCAGTGCCTATTTGCTTCCGATGGCCAATATCTAAACTAGCCAGAGGATCATCCAGCAATATAAGCCTTGGGTGCAACATAACGGCATCAGCCAAACCAATCCGTTTTTTAAACCCCTGTGATAATAACTTTATCTCACTTTTTTTAACATCCTCAAGATCACAAAGTTCAAGCGCCACGGTCAAACGACGTCTCTCCCGCAAAGCTCTCTCGCCCTTCAGCCTCAATCGGTAGCGAAGAAACTGCTCAACGGTCATCTCCTCATAGAGCGGACACCGTTCTGACAGATAACCTATCCACTTACGATACTTGACGGGAAGCTGCAATGGATCAACGCCATCCAAAACAACATTGCCGGCATCCTGCATCAATACAAATGACAAGATCCGCAACAAGGTCGTCTTACCGGCTCCATTGGCGCCAACTATCGCGACTATCTCACCGGGAGCAACATCAAAGGTTATATCCTTTAACACCTGCTTATTTCCGTAAGAGAACGATATATGATCAATATTCAGCATTCGTTAGTTCGTTAGTTTTATAAAATCCTTCATCGCCTCTATCACATACTCTTTGCGCTGATCCAGCTCAGCTTGATCAGCGGCCTCTATAATCAACCTCAGATATGGCTCAGTATTAGACTGTCTCACATTCAGCCACCATGAGTCAAATTCAACCCGGTATCCATCAAAATCATAACTCTTCTGCGGCTCTCCAAAGCTTTCCAGAGCTTTCATGACCGTATTGATTGCACCCTGCTTATCCATGACCTGAAAATTCATCTCGCCAGAATTAGCATAGCGGCAAATGGGAGCAACTAATGCACTGAAACTTTTTCCACCACGTTTTGCTGCGGCTATCTCAGCTAAAATCATCAAAGCCGCCAATTCACCAGAGTCGCAAAAGTAAAAATCACGGAAGTAGTAGTGCCCTGCCAACTCTCCGCCACAGGCAGCGCCCGTCTCACGCATTAAAATTTTGGCATACGCATGACCGACACGTCCGATTACAGTCCTAGCTCCTGCCGCCTGCAGGCTCTCAATCACCCCCCGGGATGTACGTATATCATGGATCACAGTACATCCGGGTTCTTTTCTCAAAAAACGCTGCGCCAAAACAGCTATCAGGTAATCTGGTTGGACAAACTCACCACGCTCATCAACAAACATCACACGGTCGGCATCCCCATCAAAGATAACCCCGACATCCAGCTTCTGTTCCTTTACCAGCTTCATCAACTGAGCACAGTTATGGACCTCCAGCGGATTAGGAGCATGCGCCGGGAAATCTCCATCCATTTCCTCATTAATATAAATGGGATCATCACCCAGCAAATCACGAATCACCAGAGAGGCCATGCCATTAGAGCAATCAACCCCTACCTTAAGACCAGAGAGACAAGGCGCATCTTTTCTGAGGTCATGTACAAACTCATCTCGGAAATAAACCTTGCGTACCACTCCGTTCAGCTCCGTAACTGGTGGCAGCTCACCAGAGAGCACGTGCTTCTCCAGTTCAGCCAGCCCCGTATCGTAGCCAACCGGCAACGCCCCCTTTCTCGAGACCTTCATGCCGTTATACTCTTTCGGATTATGAGAAGCTGTAATCTGAATCGAAGCTGAATAACCGTTTTTGGCAGTAAAATAATAAACCATCGGAGTTGTGGCCAAGCCCATATCATGCACATCGCAGCCTGACTCCGTCATTCCCCGACAAAGCGCCTCAAATATATCCTCCGATGAGTTTCTGACATCGCGACCGATTAAAATGCACTCAGAATCCAACAGCACAGGCAACCAGCGACCGATTTCATAAACCATCTTCAAGTCAAAGTCTACATCAAAAACACCGCGCATATCATACGCTTTAAAAAACGACATTCCAGCTCTCCAAAACTACTATTGAATAACAACCAGCGATATACCCGAGTGCGACTCCTTAGGTTTCATCGCTTTCAGCCATGCAGGCATATTAGTTGAATTTGCGAACTGATTGGTCATTGTCATATCAGGATTCACAGAAGAGAGGCTCTGCATCACCTCGCGCACGCGCTCAGTCCGGCTACGGTTTATTTGAAAAGAAGTTGAAAAAGCCCCCAGGATTCCACCCGTCAGCAAACAGATAATTGATATAAATATGACTGATGTTATGGCAACCACCTGCTTTCCACTGCCATCCACCCGGAAGTTCTTTTCTGTATTGACACGATCACGGACAGCCTCAAGCCGTTCACGTTCAAGTAGCATGCGCTCTCGCTCGAGCTTGAGCTTTTCCTGCTCAATCATCATCTCTGTTCTGGAAAGGGTCTCTTCTCCACTCATATTTAAATCCTCTAATCCAGTATTATAGAGTAAACCATCCCTGTCCTAAACCAAAAACTTAAGATAATAGCCATTTTCAGTAGCTATTCTCTAAACTCCTGTCACGAAAAACAAGAAAGTCAGACAACTATTTCTATAAGTTGTTGATTGAAAGCAACTTTAGATTTAAGCGGAATATTCTTTCGTATGATACTCGCTAAAGAACAAAGCTTCGAGACTGCTTTTAAATATTTTATTCCATTCAAACTCATGGCCCATTTGCATTGATATCTCACGCATTGTCAGATATTTCTCATCTTGCATCACCTCAGCAACTTTCAAGGCAAAATCATCCGCATCAAATTCAGCGGTATTACCGACACCTTTTTCTACTAGAACTTTTGCAATTGGAGGCACATCTGTAAGCACAATAGGAAGTCCGCAACCAAGATAGACCTTGATTTTGCCGGGATCGGAAAAATATGTAAAATTATTTTTATCATGTGGATAGTAAGGAGCAATAGCTACGCCGCAATTTTTCAATATATCAATCACATCACTGAAAGATTTGATAAATCCATGAACAACAAAGGATTCCTCCAATCCGGCTTCTTTGATGTCATTTCGCAACTTGTCAAGATCATGCCCCCCGCCGACCATAACCATTTTTGCCTCAGGAATATTCTTCTTCAATGCTTTCATCATGGGAATAAATAATTCCGCGCCTTTATCGTGCACAATGTCCCCCATATAAACAACATTATTGCGCGAAATCTTATTCGGTATATCTTTAAGGGCGTGGCATCCATAGGGGCAGACACTCCAGCATACCCGATCTCGCTTAAGATGTCCGGCCTCAAAACGAGCCTCAATCATATCCTTTGTCAAGGGCCAGACAGCATCCGCTCTATGAGCAGCCTGACGATCAACAAAATAGTAAATGCGATTCATAATACGATTGGCATAGCGAACCGGCGTATAATCAATCATGTAGTAAACTATTTTTTTTACACGTGTCACAGCGCGCATCATAACGCAGGCTAATGTCAGCAGATTATCCCCACAGACAAGTGCATCTGCACCTCGCGCGTAGCGCCAGGAATAAAGGAGCGCATAAACAAAATCCTTCATATACGCCAGTGGTTCGGGCAGTTTCAGTCCAAACAGCGACCTGTCACTTTTAACAAGAACACCTTCACGGTAAAATTCTGTTTGAATAAAGCCATTCTTATTTGATCCAAAGGGGAATGCAACGTAAATGAAATCCCTGCCTTTATTCTCAATCAGGAATTCACGCAACTCCTCACATGCTCCAGTCGTTGCATAATGGGAAAAAATCACTATTTTTTTATTTAAAATATCTTCTTTCATACCCATAACAACTATAAATCTTCATTTCACAGATAACTTAACTCAAAAATACCACAGCCATACGTACACCCGAAATTGTCCTCGATATCGGATTCTTTCAATGGAATATTCTCATGCAAATCACCTGCGTCATCAACAAACGAAAAATAATCAACCTGATATTTTCCTTCAAACAAATTCAGCAAAAAACTGATTGAAAAAACTCTATGCGCGTCAAATTCAATTCTCTGAGGACCAATAGGAACCGAGAAATAAAGTTTACCGCCCTTCTTCAAAATACGACATAAATTAGCAAAACCCGCTAAATAGCCATCATAATCGACCATATCTCCATATCGTCCCAACCCAAAGTGTTCAATAGCGTGTAGACAAGATAATGAATCACAATATCCAACCAAATCATCACTTACAGGCTTCATCAAGTCGGCCTGCATAAATTCAATATTTTTGATTTCATTTGACAAAGGACGAATATCAAGCACCTCTAAAGACCTGAATGAAGCTACATGAGCAACAAACCCATCTATTCGAGAGCCAACATCCACATGCTTCTCTGGATTATTAATATAAATTCGATTAGCTATCATCAGATCCTGATGAAAATAATGGCCTGTTGCAGAACCGCTTTCCTCAAACCGGTCTCCTAAACAGGGGTATGGTGTTGAAAAAGGGAAAGACACGGAAGAGCCTGTTTGCTTTTTCAACGCTCTATAATTCCGGATATAACAGGGAATTCCCTTTATAGAGCGGTATGTTTTTAAGGGATCAATTCCAAAAAGAACCAGTAAGTTGTAAATAATAAATCCAATTTTCCGCATAGATAATCCACCAATCTGAATTTATTTTACCTGCCATTGATCACGTTTAACCGGTTCCTGTTTAAATCCTATCACCTTACGTAGAGTACCAATACCATACGCCCATAAAGTGATCCAGCAGACAGGCAGGTGGTACAACCAGGCGCTATCGGGTTTACGACAAAACCCAATAATACTCTGGATGAGAACCGGCAGCAGCGTAAAAGTTGAGATGGCAAAAAGGACAATCCCCATCTTTCTCTGTTTATCCCAGGGATAGGTTCGCTGTTTTTCCTGGGCAAAAAAGAGAAAATCGCGGATGCGCCGTTTCTGTTTTCTGTAAAAATCGTTGAGCCGCGTGCAATAGAGATGAACAATGCCGCACTTCACCTTGGCGACATACGGATAACCTGCGGCCACGGCCTGCTGCATCACATCAATGTCAAAAAAATAGGTATCCCATTTAACATGCTCCAGCAACGAACGTCTGAACACAAACCCGTTGGCTCCGATGGTCGGCAGCGCGGCCTCGGAGAGAGTTAATTTCAACCATCCGCCCTGATCCACCTGCGGCACATCCAGTCCTGTCCATTTTCCGGTCACCGCACAGAACCGGTCATAATTACCGGTAAAGAGACAGAGAGGGTCGTTCATCCCCAGCAGAGCAAAATAACGGGTTAACGCCGGGTCATTTTTCCGGACAGTATACGCCAGAGGTTCGGATGCAACCACATCTGGATCACAAAAAGGTGCGGTCATCTGTGCAAGCCAGCTTGAATCCGGCAGAATATTATCGCTGTCCACCAAAGCGATAATTTCACCGGTTGCCGCCTTTATCCCCTCGCTTTTGCCGGCCTCCCCTGTCTTCAACTCATTATTGACAATCTTATCTACTCCGGCACTCTTTGCAATCTCAACAGTCGCATCTGAAGAACCGGCATCCGCAACCACAATTTCATACGAATCACGTGGCTGGTTTTGAGAGAGAATCGAATCCAGGCATACCTTAAGAGTTTTCTCTGAATTTAAAGTGGGTATAACAAAACTAACCTTCAAAGCGCCTCCTGCATTAGCTTATATCAAGAAATTTTCTAACGAATTATTAATTGTATCAAAGAAAAGTGGCAGGGCAAAGCCATATTCTTCGCAGGTATGTTCCAATGTATTACAAATCAAAAAGACTCGAGAAAAGAATTACTTAAGGCGCGCGGATTATTATGAGCATTAAATTTCATTGAACGGTAATGCGTAGTATTGTATCATTTGAATTATTTGTGTATTTCAGGAAGGTATATTGAAGATAATAAAGCGTAATTTCAGAATAATGGTTGGTATTTCTGCTTGTAACTGCGTCAAGCAGTCATAAATACTAATTGACAGCATTATATCACAGATTAATGAATGTTTTAATGACCGCGCAGAAATTTTTATTCCCGCTAAATCAGCAACAGTAATTCTCGACACACTCAGTGGTGTGGCAATCGTCTATTACATGGTGGCCACCGAAGATACCCAGGAACACGATCAGGATAATGCGAAACTGTATACAGCAATTAATGCTCGTCCGTTTGAATTTTATGACCTAGTAGCGCTTGTGCGATTATACAAAGAAGAGCATGTTACCGAATTGATACAGAAAGTCGGCTAATGATTAATAGCGAAATGAAAAAGTTCACCTATAAACGGATTTTTGCTTATGGCAGTTCACAATTTTGCGGCCATATTGAAGAATATCTGGCAACGCATACGGCTGAACTGTGTATGCTGATTGTACAGCCAAGAATTGGTCAACATCAGAATCTATTGCGCCGATATAGTAGGGGTGTTCTGTTGGAAGAACGATTATTATGTTCCTCACAGAACATCGTTCTGTATTATACTTTGTGGTATTTCCATCATGTACGAGAGTTATTGCACTTCAGCGGATCAAAAGAAACGACTATGGTTTTCGGCGGACATCCAATTGTCTTTTTCGGGATGAGTCTCCTGAAATTGATTCGTCCACTCGTTTATACCTATTGGATCGGCGATTATTTTCCGTCATCGCATCCACTTATTCGTTTATATGAACGACTAAAGAAATGGTATCACGATCGTATCCCGCATACCTTTTATTTAAGTGACGCCATCAATCGAGTGATGAACGGCACGGTTATGAAAACGCCTTTCCGGCGGACAGTCATGTGGGGACTCAAGCCATATCCTGCGATGCAAGCGCCACCAGTATCTCCGTTTAACCTACTATTTGTTGGGCTGATCCGACCCGGTCAAGGACTGGAAAAGTTGTTTGGTTTTCTGAAGGAGCACAGCGAGTATCGCCTATCCCTGATCGGCGTTGGCCACGCTGGTTACGTAGCAGAGCTCCACACCTTGTTGCAACAAACGGGGCTGGCTGATCGTGTGTTTTTTCCGAACCGTTTCTATTCCGAACCGGAGCTACTGGAAGTTGCTCGAAGGTGTCATGTAGGGATTGCGCTCTATGACACGACTACTGAAAATTTTACGCATTATGCGGATCCCGGAAAAGTAAAAGCATATGCTGAAATGCGTTTACCGGTGGTAATGACACGAATATCGGATATCACCTTTTACATTGAGAAGTTTAATAGCGGAATAGTTATTGATTCAACTGATGAGCTAAGTAATGCCATAGAAAAAGTCCGAGACAACTACGTAATCTATCAGAACGGCATTCAACAATTTATTGATTATTTTGACTACACCAATTATTACCAAAAGTCGTTTTTATCATTTGAGGAGATTTGGCCATGCCCCAGTCCATGCAAAGCACCGTGACGATCATCATCAGCATGTATAATTCTGAGACAACAATCGTCGATTGTTTGAAAGGCATTACCACGCAAGACTACCCCATTAATGAAATCATTCTTTTTGATAATTTATCAACAGATGCTTCTGTCGTACGTGCTAAAGAATTTATGGCCTCTAATACAAAGCCGATCAGATTAGTTGAGCAAAAGATCAATGGAGGATTGGCGCTCAGTAATAATACAGGGGCTGAAATGGCACAATCGGAATTCATTGTGCTTATTCATTCCGATAGCTTGCTGCCTTCTACGACTGAATTGCGAAAACTCGTGACAGTGCTGGAGGAAGATAAAAACGCAGTCGCTGCATGTCCAAACATCTCTATGCCGAAAAATATCTGGCTGAGATTTCCTTATTGGCAAAAATTTCTTTTTGCACGTGACGTTATGCAGGAGCGCCCTTCCATGTGCGGAAAATTTGACTGTATCAGATGCGAAAGTTTTCGACAGGTTGGAGGCTCAAACGCAGCCCGATTCACCGCGACATGTGGCTATGGAGGAGAAGATGCGGATCTGGCTTATCGTCTACGACAAGCAGGAAAAATCATAAATTCATCTGCAAAAGTCGTCCATCTTCACAACCTCGGTGCTAATTATAATCTACATTCTCTGTTCAGAACACGGAAAATGTTGGCTCGCACATATGGAAAAATCATTCAATTCCAAGGACCTAAGCCGCTCAAGGAAAAATTTCCACTTTTCATAAAGCTTTTATTGGCATTCTGTCCGATTCCACCGATTCTGTTACTTGTTTCATTTATCCTATCAACGCGAATGTATAGAGAGAAATCGACCTTGTTCAATTGGCGTATTTTTCTGGTTCCATTTGTTGATGTAGCGTTGATTTACTATGAGGCTTTTTGGTTTATTGAAGGAATGATTTCATCGGCTGCAGATTCATCACCATCTTAGACTTAACGTGGTTAACATTTTCGGGCGATCACAAGTGATTGGGTCGGCACACTACGGACTATTTCAAAACCATATGCTTTAAGAAGCTGTTTGATTTTAACAGGGTTTGTCAACCAAACCGCATCTTGATCATCAGCATCACTTGTCGTTGTTCCTATCTGTGGATCTAAATAGGTTAATTTCCGGGATAGAAAAAGCCAGGAAAAAACTTCTCTAATAATTACGCTGACAGGCACTTTCAGCAAAAGTTGAGGATAAAGCAAATACATTATACCATTGGGTCTTAACATCCGATATGCTTCCGAGATCAATTTGTCAGGATCAATGGTATGTTCGATGACAAAACGGGAAACAATCATATCCATCGAAGAATCATGGAATGGTGCATCTAAAACACTGCCTTGTTGGAAAGAGACTTTTGATTTGGTTTGATTGATCAAAGCAGCGGCATGTAATCCGATGTCAAGCGCATGAATTTGTTTTTGAGGATAATGTTGACTTAAAGCAACACTAAGTCCACCAGCACCACAACCAAAATCAAGAATGTCCGTAGCTGATTCACAGTGAAATGTAAAGTCTTTGCGCTGATCCATATCATCCCAGATATCTTGCTCAGCTAGACGCGCATAGTACCCCTCCCCTGACTGAGAGGCGTAATAGCTGGCCACCTTATTTTCGATTATCGACAGGTCAGTTCCTGTAAAACGTTTCAACCGACGGCTACGTAATAATCCCATAGCACGTCGGTATAAACTTATCTTGAATGTATT
The DNA here is from genome assembly GCA_027858965.1 of Kiritimatiellia bacterium. Lineage (GTDB taxonomy): Bacteria > Verrucomicrobiota > Kiritimatiellia > RFP12 > UBA1067 > M55B167. The sequence continues at coordinate 43,584 of JAQIBS010000118.1, read as the reverse complement.
TTCTGCCATAATTTATTTCCTTGCCGATCAGTTTTCCTGTTTTGCTACTCCATGCTCTGACAAATTGCTCGCTTGTAAATCGAGGTCCAGTTGTGATCCTTAGCTTTACGGATAACATTTTCACGGTACTTGCGCAGCAGGCCTTCGTCCGAACAAAGCTGAAGGATTGCGTCTGCCATTTCTTTGGCATCGACTCCAGTCACAATGCCGAGCCCCTCCTCTCTGATTTCCTTGGAAACAGGAGGCACGTAAGTTGAAACAACGGTAAGGCCACAGGCAAAATAAGCGCGAATCTTGATCACATCACCGTATTTTTTGGTGGAGACGGATGTGTCAGGATAGGGCGCAAGACCAATTAAACACTCGCACGTCAACCGATCGAGATTTTCCGCCCCATCAATGTACCCTGTAAATTCAGTGTTGTGCAATCCATATTCTCGAACTTTTTCTTTGAGTTCATTAGTCATGGTGCCACCGCTTGTGATAATGAATTTGATCTTCGGATTGACCTCTTGCACATAGCGTGCGATGTCTGGCAGAAACTGGGTGCCGTTGTCGACATGATGACCACCAGAGAAGATAACCTTAAATTTTTCCAGGTCGTCATATTCTTTAACCAAACCTTTGCGGTACTCAACGCCATAATGAACAGTGAGTTGTTTTGCCATCCGGTTCATATCGTAGTGAAGGATGTCGCGACGGGCCTCGCCGATCGCGTCTGTAACGTTCCATGCGACATCAGCGCATTTGCAAGCCCATTTGTCGAGGGCACAGAAAGCCGCACTCATCAGGCGGTTATGGTATCGCTGCGGAGCCCAGTCGAAGGTGTAGTAGATCACTTTAAGCACGTTCAATGCTTTCCGATACCCGCAACCGATAAGGGTGTTTACAGACTCCATGCCGATCAGAAAATGGATCGGACCGCAGTCGGGGTACAGCTTGGGTATCTGTGACAGGAATTGGCGCGCTGCGAGTACGTCGCGCACCTTGAACCGCAGATAGGTCTTCATGACCCTGCGCTCTGAGGCGATATTGTACAACCACCGGAAACGGTCAGAGGTGTGGGTCGCCAGGAGTTGGCCGTCTTTATAGACTTCCATTGTACAATCGAGGGAAATATCGGGGAGCGGATGCGGTTGTTCGATCACGAAAATGTAGCGTGCCTTGTTTTCAGTGAAGAATTTAAGCAATGGCTCAATTGGACCACTACCCGACTCACGTTTGCCGTTTTTTTTGTCTGAATGACACAAGATGACGACATTACTTTCAGGAGGGAGTGTAGTCTTCTGATTCATAGCGTTTGTGTTTGCCATTGCTTTTTACCTCATAAAATGTGTAAGATATCATATCTGTTTTTTGTGGTCAAGATAGGATGCTTTATGAAAGGGTGCGTTATGGATTATTGGAAGGGCCGGAACGTTGTGGTTACAGGCGGATGCGGGTTTCTCGGCTCCTATCTTACGGAAGAATTGGTATCCGTTGGGGCGCAAGTCACGGTAGCCGACAATATGGAAGCGGGAACCCTCGACAATATTGCTTCGGTGGCCGACCAGGTTAAGTTCGTGCAAGCCGACCTAGCGGATCTTAGTGCATGCTTGAAAGTCGCCGAGGGTGCCGAGGTCATTATGAACTTGGCGGGGCGCGTCCGCGGAGTGGGGTATAGCAGTAATCACCACGGGGAAATGCTGTACCAGAACACGGTGATCCAGTTGAACATGCTGGAGGCCGCGCGGCAGAATGACGTCCCACGTTTCCTGACCGTCAGTTCGTCGTGTGTCTACCCGGATGATGCCGAGGCGCCAATCCCTGAACTGTCCGTAACAAAGGGACTGCCAGAGAGTTCGAATGAAGGGTACGGTTGGTCCAAACGGATTGCGGAGTTGCAAGCCCAATATTATTTCAAAGAGTACGGCATCGAGACCGCGATTGTTCGGCCTACGAATGCCTGCGGTTCGCGCTACCCGTGGCGCGGGGAACAGAACTCATTTGTGATGCCTACACTCGTGAAGAAAATTATGGATGGCACCGACCCAGTGGTGGTGTGGGGGAATGGCCAACAACGCCGGAATTTCCTTCACGCCACGGATATAGCACGGCTGTTCATGATGGTGACCGAGCGATACGCGTGTGCGAAACCCGTAAATATCGGATATGAGCAGGACACGTCGATCGCTGAGCTTGTGGAGCTGATCTGTGAGGTAACGAAAATACATCCCGAAATCATGTTTGACACCTCAAAACCGACCGGATGTTTGCGGAAGTGCGTGGACTCTACACTGCTCCGCAAAGTTACAGACGGGTATGCGCCACAGGTAAGTTTAGAACAGACGATCCATGAGATGATCGCTTGGTATCACCGCACATTCAAGTAATCAGAGGCGATGTGACTCCCGTCCAAATTGCAAAAAAGAGTGATCGTAATTTTCTCGCACTATACAACAACGGGAGCATACGAGGAGTCGGCATCTGCCACCACAATTTCATATGAATCACATGGCTGGTTCTGAAAAAATGCAGCAAAGAAACAAGATATGCCATTCCCTACAACCAAATCAGCAGGAAAAACTATAACAACAGCCTTAAATCAAGACCGTTTTTGAGCCACCACTCTTAAAACAAAGGGGTCTTCATCTTTATATATCGCTAACCCCTGCGATTCTTGTTTTTCAAGAATATTAAATCCCAGACATTCTATCTTTTTTACAGTTTCGCTAAAATTCAAATAGCGCCTGAAATGAGTCTCCCCATAAACCTTATTTAACCCCTCGTCCAATGTACTGCGCGCCTCGAGTAAAAACACCCCCCCAGGCTTTAAAACATCTGAAAGCTGAGATAACACTACATCCTCACATATTTCATCAATGGAATGAAAAGTAAAGCGCGAATATACGTAATCAAAATTGCTGAAACCTGAAAGATTCGTAAAATCTCGCAAAACAAACTCTACATTTTTGACATTCAATGAATTTAGATATTCAATTTCACCTGCAACCATATCAAGAGCTGCGATACTAACACCATTTGAGGCCATGAAGAGGCTATCCCTACCGTTTCCACATCCCAGCTCCAAAAGAGTCTTGCCTGCCTGAAGGTATTTTTCTGTTACATACTCAGCAAATGAAGATGGAATGTTATTTTTTCGATGCTTCCTATAAAACTCATCCCAGTAGTTTTTCTCACTTATCATGATTACCTATATTCTCTGACTCAGAGATTAATAATTTTACTAAATTGAAAAAGATTAATAATATCAAAGAATTAAATTATATCAAAGAACTTTGATTCGGCAAAGACGCAAGAATAACAATATGAAATTTGGATTTACAATTATCTTTGACATAAAAGTCATTATCTGAAATAATTTAAAAATTGTAACAAGACAATTCAAAAACAACAATATAAGCAAGCGTTCCAATTATGATAAAGAAAATTATTTACAGAATACTTAGTTTAGCTGGGCTGAAGTTCAAACCTAACGAAAATTTCATTTTTCAGCATATATTAAAATTAAGAGCAAAAAAAATCAATATTGACAAATTACTTAAGGATCCGTTGAACAGTTCACTTCATCTCGAGTTAGCAATTCGAGCATATAAAATGAATCGTTTTTTTTTGGCACTCGCTGAGCTTAAAACAGCTGAATATTTGGGTCTGAACAAATCTTTCTTAGAGCAATACAAAACGAAATTTCAAGAAAAAATACCTGAACTAACAACGATTAATCACAACTTGTATTTCAGATTAAAATCTATCAGTGATGAAATCAATGACCGTATCGCAACATTCGATCAAGATAAATGCACCATTCTGGATGTAGGCGGCGGTGATGGCATCTTGGCGGCATTCCTTCCAAATGCTGACTATTGCTTAGCCGAACCAACAACAAACGGAATCAACGGGCAAGCATTACCATTTACTGACAACAGCTTTGATTTAGTAGTCTCTTGTCATGTTCTAGAGCACATCCCGGTCGCTGAAAGAGAGTCTTTTCTTGATACACTCTTAGCAAAGAGTAAGAAAGGGGTAATTCTTTTAAACCCCATTCATGTTACAGAAACATATCCAAAGGAAAGAATTGAACTTGTCATTGATGTGACAAATGCGGGGTGGGCTAAAGAGCACCTCGAATGTACACTTCCAGCTGTTGAGGACTTAAAGCGATTTTCTCAAAAAAGAAATCTTAAATTTCATTATTCCCCCAATGGCTCAGTAACAACGTCATTAGCTTTAGTATTTTTTGATTCTTTAGCCAACAATATGGACCAGAACAAATATCAGATGATTAACCAATTTTACAATTCAAAATACTTCAATCTGTTAAATTCCAAAGATGCACCTACTGCGGGATTATTCTATCTGGAAAAACAATTATAAAAAAATAGTTCAACCACTATTAAATGATTAACCCAAAAAACAAGATTGTTCAAATCACAAGGGCAGCCAATGACGTCCTCTCACTTGACTAAACCCGTTTTCCCCATGAAATCCAAGAGGACTGCTATCCAGCACACAAAATAATTCACGGTTGTACTCTACCGAAAAACTTGAAGCCAAATCTAAATCACCAAATACCATCTCTTTCCGAATTTTACTTTCATACGTCGGCAATACTCTACAGTAAAAGATGTCATCAACGGTCAGATAGCAAAAAGGAATAATTTTATATTTTCGTTTATACAAACGGGAAGCCTCAACACACAGCCGATGCGATCTTAAAGAAAAACCACCATTCCCAACCTTCGTCTTGGATGACAACAATATTTTTGTTATCCAATCATCGGATTTATCCGGCCATGGCGCACCCACGTAATCAACCCTGTCCATGAAAAATTCAAGCCCACTCCTAACAGGAAATCCGTCGTTCTGCACAATCAAACAATATTTCGTCTTAAAGTAAGTGTGTAAATTAGCAATATAATCATAATTCAATGACCTCAACCCTTGATTCAGTTCAGGTTTAACGACAATATCAGCGGATATAGAAAGGGCCAACGTATCAACTATTTTACTGGGTTTATTTACAATTAAAACTATCGGACATTGTCCTAAGCACAATCGTGCCATACGTAATGCAAACTCAATTGAAAAAAAATCCCGTTCAAAACGTTCATCATTCCAGAACCAATGTGCAATCACGGTAACATCAACCAGCTTTTTTTGATCAGAACATTTCTGACGTTCAATTAATCTCGGCAGATTTTCTCTCTGCCATTCAAAAAGATTACAACTATCATTTTTCATTAGATAATAACCTATCAAAGATGGTGTTAATACGCGTTGCTGCTTCACCTTGATGTGAAATGTACATATCGATAATATGTTGACGCTCACCACTGACGTATGAACATTTTGAGTCTTCAATCACACTCTCTAAATCCTCAATCCTTTCAAAACTCGGACAAGCATCCAATAAAGGCTGAAGGATTGGCACCGCTATCCCAGCCTTCGGCGGCATATAAAGAACTAATGGATTGTCTAAAAGCGCAGCATAAAAACACATAGAACTGTGATCCGAAACACATAAATCGCAGGCGATAGCACTTAAACAGGATGGTTCTTCAATCTTTTTGATAACAAAATTTGGCGAAGCAAATTGTTCCGCACGTTTTCCCCAGGGGTGTTTCTTTGAATATTCGCCAACCAGATGCTCAGGATGCAAAGAAATAATAAATTTATATCCCTTTTCATCACATATTTTTCGACAGGTTCTGAATAAATCAACCCCGAAATCCTCCATCAGAGAGTCCGCGAAAGTTGATTGCACAAGTATTACAAAGTCATCAGGGACAAACCCCATCTCTCTGCGAATGGAATCCCTTTCTGATTTTTTTGACAGCAATTGGTCGGCGGCCAGCCCACCAGCCATATCAATACAACTGGCAAACCGGGAATCTTCCTTTACAACTATATCGTACATATATTGATTTGTCTCAAAGATAGAATTAAAAACAGCTTCTCCATTCTTTTTAAAACAAAAATGAGGGATATACGGATACCAGCACCCCCTCACAATTTTCGTGCCGACCAAAGCATGCTGAATCATCACCTTGGGTATTTCATCCTTGAAAGAAAAAGACATATCGTTGGGTGCTGCGCAAATAATCAGATCCCAATTTATTTTGTCTGCAACAGAATGTGGAATAACAGGCAAATTCTCTGCTCTCGCCAAAGTCCATATATTTTTATAGAGAACAAAAAGTGCTCGTTCGGCCCGCACGATATAACACAAATAAACCTCATACTCATCTTTATGATTATAAGCTTCCCAGACTCTTGATACATAACCGTACATTAATTGATTACGTACACACAAAAGCACCCTTTTTCGAGGATTATTTCTTAATTGCCTTTCAGATTTCAAGCAACACAATCTAAAAAACAATTCAATAATTGGATTAAGCAAATTTTCTAAAAAAGAGCGCATACATAAACCCTATTTTTTTAAATTCTTCAACGGCTTACGTAACAGAAACCGTGTAGATTTATAACCGTTACTGCTAAGATAGAGTGCTTTACCAGTGATACGGTAAAACATATAGCGAAAGGCAACCCATGCGATATGGACAACACTTGTTTTATCCAATTTCAAGACATGAGATTCATAAGATTCAATAGTATCTTGTGCAGGAAGGTCCCCAAAGAAGAACTCTTTCCGAACATCAATCTGTTGAGTCGAAAAACACATCAATTCATTTGTTTTTTCAGTATAACTATTTGCTCCACTGCCATCATAGCCATGGTTACGTACTAATGATAGATTTGGAAAGACATTATACATGTCATGTACAATCATATGTGAACAAATTGCGAAGTCAGGAAATCTCGATTTCTTATCAACCTGAGTTATCAAGGTTGATAAACGAAAAGGATCGAAACGGAATATCCTCCAAGATTTTCTGAAACTCATTAGGATCTTTTTCAATGAATCAAGGTCAATAAACAAAGCATAGTATTGCTGATAACGATCACGAGTAACGCCATAACCTGAAGCCGAAAAACGATGACTAATTCCATATCCACCAGCGAACTCAAACTTCTTTTCCTGCATATAAGCGTAGCCACAAACAGCATATATTCTGGGGTCATCCTTAAAAGCCTTAAGTCCTTTATTAATATAGTCTAAAAAGTTTGGTGAAAACTCATTATCGTCCTCTGAAAAAATCAACCTGTCATATCTTCTAAATATATTTTCTCTTGCCTGATTAATATTTTTCGCGACACCAAAATTTTGACTTCGCTCTACGACTACTAAACTTTTAAAGCCATTGATAAAAGGCAAATATTCCTTAATTTTTCTGTATCCATCCCAATGCTCACTTAACAATGGATAGTCAAGTGCTATAATTAAATCCGTCTTCTCTGAATGATTACAACAAGACAGTGATTCAACACATCTTTTAAAATGCTCATACCTACATAAAGTAGGAATCAGTACCGGCGCGAATATTTCTATTTCAATGTTCATTACAAAGCTACTCAACTATTCAGTCTATCAATTCTATGGCCCTTTCAAGCTATCCAACGAGCACACATTTTTCTCTCAGAAAACACCCTTCAAAAAATCATCATACGCCCTTTGCAGTCCATCTATATCCTTGTCACACGAACTATATAAGTTTGCACTCTTAAATTTAGTTTCACCAGAATATTCTAAAGGTAGTTCACACCCCATCATGGCATATTTTTCAACAATAAGTTTATAATAGCGTTCAGGCTCCTTACAAAAAGAGACATAATCAACACAAAGCTTTCTTTTATCTGAAACTTTCCTCATCCCTTCTTTGATTGCCTTCTCTGAATAATAAACCTGTCCGGCAATTTGATGATACACATCTAAGTCTTTCAACCATTTATACTCCATCGGCTTTGCCGACAACCAGCAAGTGCGGTTTCCGTAATAATTTTCTCGAGCTTTCAAAATAGATTGCATAACAAAAATCGGCTTCCGCTGAACATGAAACCAAAACAATAAGGGAATACGTTCTGAAAAATACGGGATATTAAACTGCAACAGAGAAGCTTTTGTAACAAAAGGTTTCGCGAAGACCATTTCAAGAGATGCCAGTCCCGCTGCAATACCATCGCAATCAACCTTACTTAAAGCTTTATCTGTCAAATATTCAATATCAAAATTCGGCATATAATTCCTGAAAAAATGTTGAAACTCACTCGTAGCTAAAGCACCTTTACTTTTTCCTAAATCCGACACAAAATTAACACCCGACTGAATATCAGAAAAATCGCCATGATAATCGTAATCAGGATCAAACAGCATATTTTGAATTAATGCGCCAACATAAGGAGAATAAGCAAAACGTGTCAAAAAATTTGTAGGATAAGAAAAACACGGCATTGCCGCCAGCCACTGAAGAAAAAGAGTTGTCCCTGATCGTGGATTGCCGACAATAAAACCCACAGGCAAACTGCTATTATTAAATTTCACCATCCGCTGGACAGGCTTGAGTAATCCGGAAAGCTCACTTAAAAGCATATTGAGACGAATATTATCTTGGAATTTTTCAGTCCTATCTGAAATTACATCGTTAAGCAATGAACTATTCATGATTAAAGCAACTCATATTTTGTTAAAAGACTCTGGATTTTTTCAACTGAATTAAACATCATAACATCTATAATAGAGAGAAAGGGAATAAAACTTTCAGAAAACTGCCTGTAATAGATTTCATCAGTTTCAACAAATGAAAGTTTGATATTTTTAATTGCAAAATCATTTTTCATGTATAACCCGACTCCGCCTATAGGGTTAATGTAATGCTCTGCATTTAATTTTTCACAAATTGCAATAACCCGATCTTCTGCGCGCAAATCATTTTCGATACTTAGGGATGAAGATCGCACAATATTGGTCTCAATATTAAGATAGGTACAGCAATGCTCCAACACATTATAAATGAAACTCACAAGATTCAAGTCGCCAAAGCACAAACACTCCTCAACTAGAGAAAAGACCTTTTCATAATAAGGAGCCTTTCCATAGTTTTGCTGAATCATAGTAAAAACCTTCCTGCGATCTTTGGCCCAACGCTCGCATAAAATAACACGCTGGTTAATCAATGAACTATGAGAGTCCTTCTTGATCGGCAAAGTAAAAAACTTTGGACTCCCATTCACCAACAAACGATTCCTGTTAATCCAGCCTCCCTTAATATATTGCACATCATCATAAATAACAAAAAGATCAACTGCATTCAGCAATTGAAAATACCCAATATATGGGAATAAATAGGGCTGCATAATTGCTATTTTCATCTCTGAGCCTTACCTCTGCATCAAACCAACAATTTTCGTAATAGTAGTTTCATCAACTGATGTCCCCGTAGGTAGAACGAGCAGACGAGAAACAACCTCCTCTGTTATAGTAAGCATTTCTCCTGCATGTGGAAACAAAGTCTTATACGGTTCCATTCTATGACAACCAGGCCAGAAATATTTACGAGCCCGAACATTATTTGCATGTAATTCACTGACTAACTCATCACGGCTCAGCGGATAATTCACACCGACCTCAACTACGATATATTGCCAATTACATTTCTCTTTCTCATCAAAATCTATTAGATGCAAACCAGCAATACTTGGAATTGCCATTTTATAACACTCGTAATTCCGCTTGTTAACAGCAACAATTTCATCCATTTCGTCAAAGTTAACGAGTCCCATCGCAGCACAGATCTCGCTCATTTTTCCATTGGTTCCAACATGAACAACATTGTCCATGCCGGAAAATCCAAAATTCTGCATAAGGCGTACCTTCTCAGCCAATTTATCATTATTGGTAGTTATGGCACCGCCTTCAAATGTGTTAAAAAACTTTGTGGCATGAAAACTGAACACCTCACATTCACCAAAGTTACCGATCATCTGACCTTTGTATGAGCATCCAAAAGCATGGGCTGCATCAAAAAGCAGTTTTAAGCCATGTTTATCAGCAATTTTCTGTAATGCCTCAATATCACATGGACGACTATAGAGATGCACTCCCAAAATTGCAGAGGTTTTATCTGTGATATGTTTTTCAATCTCATACGGATCAATATTATACGTATTTCTGTCAATATCACAAAAAACAGGTTTTATCTGCTGCCACTGCAAAGCATGTGCGGTCGCTATAAACGTCAGAGAAGGCACAATCACCTCTCCGTCCAGATTTAAAGCTCGTATGGCAATTTCCAGAGCAATAGTCCCATTGCACATAATAACACAATGTTTAACACCAAGATAGTCTGCGAGTTCTTTTTCAAACTCCTGAACTAACTGCCCTCGGTTTGTCAACCAGCGCCGGTCAAAAATTTCATCGACATATTGATGAAATTTCTGACGGTCACCAATATTAGGGCGTCCATCATGTAACGTTTTCTTAAAACTACTGTTCACTTTAGAAAGATCCTTCTACTAATTTTCTTTACTACTGATAATGGATGAAATTCTATACCAATATATATTAACTGGCAATATTATCAGGTTGTGCAAAATCATCAAACTGAAAAGCAAATACAATCCTGGCTGCAAATTGCTGTTTACCCAAAACCAGATTTCTTCCGGTATTTTACCTCTGAACGCCCCCCAACCAAACAAACAATATATAAATATAACCATAAAACAAGAGATAGGAATTTTATACCAGCTCGGTTTAAATACCCATTTCGCAGTTAAATCAGTTGCCAACACCGAATTAACCGCAGACAAAACCACACTTATAGACAAAATCCAGACATATTTGGCATATTCACTCCGCTCGCGCCACTGCGGCACAAAATCAAAAAGCAAAGGAGCTAATAGATAAAGAGCTAATATGACAATGGCTCCCGAAATAACTGTATACAAAATAGTGTATTTCACTGTTCTACTAGTTGATTGGCCGCGCTCATGCTTCATCGACAAAATGGGAAACAACACCAACATTATTGTTGAAAATGCGTAAAAAGGCAACTGAGCCAATCGCTGAATCAGATAATAGCCTGCAGCATCAGAATTATTCAAGAAATGCTTAACAACAAAAGGAGGAACAAACCCCCAGAGCCACGCATTACCAGCACCAAGAGCAAACAACAAAAAGTATTTCCGTAGAACTTCCCGACAGTCATCGAAGTAAGGTTCCAACCTATCTTTATGTGGCGCAAAGTAACTGAAGACCGCAAATAAAGACAATGCAATATTAGCGATCAGCGAAGCAACAACCGCTACTATATAGCCAGTTATACCATAGATTGGCAAAAGAAAAATTGCGAACAGCATTAAGGTTAAAGGAATAAGTACTCCGCTAATTGCCATCATAAAGTATTGCTGCATTGAACGACTCAACAAAGACAGGACAGGGATACAGCTTGAAACACATAAATGAATAACCATCCAGAAAAGAATCCATTTTGATTCGATACCCATTCTTAAAGCGAAGCTTTCATACCCAATGACGAAAATAACAGCGACCACTAATGTAGAAACTCCTCCGAAAATGAATAAATCCCGCACCAGACGTTTTAATTTACCCCACTCTCCGTTAGCTTCATACCGTGTAACAAACTTAACAACAAGACTCGTAACCACTCCCAGCGGTAAAGCTCCCAAAGCGACATACTGCGTAATCGGCGTAATCAGTCCAAGGTCTCCATCATTGAGATACTTCGGCACTATGAGTAAGTTGGTGATAAAATTCAATACAGCACCAACCTGAGAAAAAACAAAAATAAATCCTGAATAAAAAACAAGATCCGGCAATTTTGACTTTGTCCAATTATATAAATTTATCAAAATTTTTATCATCGTTTTATTATCAACTTTGTGCTATCAAAAATCATATTAACCATTATCACGCACTGATTTTGAACAAAACGTTGAAAATCCTAGAATACCAGCTAAAATTATTGATGATAACGACATCATAAACGATTCGGGAACATTAATTCTCTGCAAAACAACCTCATGTGCCCCGGTTGGAACTTCCACAGCCAGCCAGACCCCGTCAGCAAGCTTCTGCTCAACAGTAACACCATCTACCAGCACCTCATATTTCAGACTTTTACGCCAGTTAAAAACTAACAGTGAATCAGATGATGAAGATGTCTTTACGCCAATTGAATATGCACCTGGTATGCTCTGCTCAAACAACACCTTAACATCTGCATCTGATGTTGCAGGAGAACTGTCAGGCTGTTTGGCATCAGAGACAACCTGTTTGGAATCAGCTACCTGTGTGATCTGATCCTCTACAGCAACACCGCCCTGCCATCTGGATAAAAGCCGTGGCTTAGAGTCGGTGCCACTCAAAGAAACAAGAGATAGTGTAGTTTTGCCTGGCACGTCGGCTTGACTGACAACCCCGGATCCTAGTTCAAAGTTAAGCATCCACTTCCCGGCCCCTGATCGTATCAGTTGCGCCGCAGCATTGTATGGCAATATGAGATACTTCACATTGAGTGCCTGCCATAAGCGACCGGGTGTCTTTTGCAAAGAGCTGAAAAGCTGCGCATATGGTTTGCCTGCGTCGTTACTGCCAGGCATCAATCCCTGAACTCCATTAAACCCCAGAGATGATCTAAACCAATCCCGACCACTCTGTGATCGAGGAGCATAATTAAGTACCCGTGGAAGTGAACCTACCGCATCCTTCTTTAATGCCTTAACAACAATATTCTCTTTATAATATGGTTTAATATCCATGCTTTTCACATAACGTCGTGCTACAAATGCCTGATCAAAAACCATCAACGCCATAATAACATAACCTAAGACAGGCAGCAGGCGACTGTCATCCGCTTTGCGTAATAACAAAGCAGCCACGACTACAGATACAATCAATATCAACGAACGTCCTATATTCCGCAAGGCGTAAGCAGCGGCGCCATCGGCATACTGAACCATTCCTAGAGCTTTGATATGTTCTGTAATGGCTGACTGCCCTGCCATAAATACCAATGCGGCAACAACCAGTACCCCGGCAACCACAGCCGCAACCCACACAAAACTGAACCTTATCTTTGCCGAGTTCCTTTGATTCAACAAAAAGACATGCACTCCATAGCCACAAAGCAAGGCGGATGCAACCTCAACAAGATGAAGAAATTTGAGAGGTGCTCTAATAAGATCCATATATGGAATCGCGTAAAACAGATGATAAAAAGGAGTAAAACGTCCCATTGCTAAAAGCAGACAAATAATCCAGACCACAGCCCAGAATGGGACATCACGAAAGACCTCTTTTGTGTCAGAATCAGCATCAGAAACTTTCCGAACTCGTAACCAGACGAAAACAGCAAAAAACGCAAACACAACGGAAACACCGCCAAAATAAACCGTATGCTGCCGGTAATTAGACATCATGCGTCCTTTTTGAAAGACACTCTTATGAGGCCGTCCTAGACGTCCCCAATAAGGATGATCCCCATGAAATGACTCATTTCCAAAAACGCCCGGCACAATGAACTCGAGCATATCCTCAGGGGGAAGACTCCAATTGGTCGCAAATAACCATTGTTCTTTTGAAGAAACCTTTGGCTCTGCCTCATTCTTAGATCCATCAGAGTTACTTTCAGGAGACCTGCTAACTCCCGCAATCTGCGCTTTACGATCTGCGATTCTATCTGTCACTGCACTGTGAATCGAACTGTATCCAGCCATTCCGAGGAAAATCAACATCACAAGAAAGCGAGGCCAGATCGACACAACGGTTTTCAAAAAACCACTGCTCTGTTTAAATGTCAACCAGAGAGCATAAATGCCAGCAACCGCCCCAACCAAAAGAAAAACATCCGGCTGATACGCAATTCCCCAGGCAAAAACCAGACCTATCATTGCAAAATAGAAGAGTTTTTTTGTCCGGAATCCCCTATCAAGCAAACCGAATGCCCAGACCGCACAGGAAAACATGTGAAAATAACCCCGGTGACCAGCACAGAACAAGGTGAATGTATAACCGCTGAACCCAAGCGCAAGAGCACCGCACCAGGCAGCAAGTGGAGAAACATTGCGCCCTCTGAGATAATAAAGAGCACCTAAGGTAAGTACTAAGGTATCAATAATGTAGGTTAATTCATGCGCGTACAGAGGGTTGAATATCAGCCAGTAAAGTGTATGAGGTGTGAACGGAGCCTGTCCCCCTAAAACATTAGCCCAAACAACTGAATGGTATTTATATGAGAAGAAAGGCATTGAATCCGGCGCATGCAGTGCCGCGTACTTCCCTAGAACAGGATAAAAAACATAAAGAATAGCAACAGCAAAAAATGCTAATCCAACCAGTATCTTGTTTTCCTTAATAAAATCTACCATCCATCTCACTTTCTGATTCTATAATTAAACACATGGGGTACATTTTACATTAAATGTATAATGGCTGAAAGAGCAAATCGAAGAAAAATTTCGCTACGAACTCTGATCCTGATTGCGATACCAATCCAGAGTCTGTTTGATGGCAGCATCAAGAGTGAACTGAAGACACAACCCCAGCTCTTCTTTTGCCTTACGGATAGAGGGAATATACAGGGACGGCAATCCGCAGTGATCAGGCGTACCCTGAATCAGAATGGACGATCCCGTACCTGCGCAAGCCCTCACTTTGAATGCAAGATCACTGATAGCGATGGCCTCGTCCGAACCAACATTATAAACCCCTCCAGAGCATCCATTCAATAAAATCTCCATCAGCCAATCAGCCAGATCTAAACCATACATGTATGATCTCAGCGGACTCCCATCCCCTTTAATTTCAATTGGTTCATTTCGAAGACAATTACCAATAAAGTTGCCAATGGCAAAATGACTGTCCAGCGGAAGCCAAGGGCCGACAAATGCAAAGCAGCGGGCAATAACGGTTTCAATTCCAGAATCAAGACACATCTGCTCAGCTTTCATTTTTCCTTTACCATAAACTGTAACCGGATTGCACTGAAACGTTTCCGGGATATGGGACAATTCACGAGGCTGAAATCCATAAACCGCTCCAGAGCTGACATACAAAATTCGCTGAACTCCAGCCTGCCGGGAAAACTCAAGCACACGTTTTGTTCCATCAACAATCACAGAGTACATTTTATCCGGATTTTTCTGATCCTGATTTACACTTGCTTCGGTTGCTGCATGGATTACATAATCAAACTTATCAATCGGAAAATTGAAATCACGTATATCACCTTTAACAAAAGCAAGCTTCGGATTTTGACCAAATAATGGAAACTTATCGATAAAAGCTGAAGGATTACGACTAAGAACAACAACTTCCACATCTAACCCTTGAATCCATTTGAGCAACCATTTCCCAAAAAGACCCGTTCCCCCGGTAAGAAAGATACGCTTCATAAAATTGATACACCCTTCAGTCCGATACTCGCAAAAATACTGGCACGTATACAAATTCCGCAGTAGCTGCCCTTATAAACAAATGAATCAAATAAAAAATCAATCTAAAAACCTCACAACCGGATCCATCTGGGATAGCGGTTTACCAAATTTAACCTTAGGCAACAAATCAGTTTTTTGATCCAGCATAACTTGAAGCAGGCAAGGGCCCTTTTGGGCTTTCATCCAGATAAAAGCATCGTCACACCCCTCCATTGCGGTAAGTGTTCTGGATGGAATTCCGTACGCAAGTGAAACCTTTTCAAAGTCCGGCGCAGAATAACCCCAAACCGTTGATTGAAGTCGGCCATCAAAATAAGCATCCTGAAATTGCCGCACCATCCCCAGGCACTGGTTGTTAAGAACAATCATGCGCAGCGGGAGCGCTTGCTGCGCAACGCTCTGAAGCTCCTGAATGTTCATTTGAAAGCCACCGTCGCCTGCCACAAGCAGAGTCTCACCGAACTCCATAGCGGCAGAGATAGCAGCAGGTAATGCAAAGCCCATGGCTCCAAGACCGCCAGGCGAAAGAAAACGTTCGTTTTTATGAATGAGAGCGGATTGGGCAACCCACATCTGGTTTTGCCCAACGTCTGTAACAATAACCCGATTCCCGGGAAAAGCAGCTGTCGCTTTTCGAATCAGCACATTCGGGTTTAACGTTACCGCTTCGCCCAATTCGTCACAATCAGTCCTTTGCCGATGCCAATCGTCAATAGACTGCACCCATTTTTTCCTCTCGACCCAATTAATCGTCTTGGAAATCTTTTGGAACAGTGGCAATAAATCCCCGATATCACCAATAATTGAAGTACACCCATCAATGCGGTTATTGACCTGTCCATCAATGCAATCGACATGAATAATCGGCCGGTTACGAAACTCGCTTATATCAGCACCTGTCTGACGTATGTCGAGACGGCTGCCAATCACAAAAAGCATATCAGCTTCGACCAATGCTTTGTTCGCCCACCGGTTTCCATTCGTACCAATCAACCCGATACGATAAGGCGATTCGGACGGTAGCACATCCACACCCATGAGCGAATGTACAACAGGAACCTTGATCTGCCCAATCCATGAGCGGAAAAGAGAAACCGCATTCGCAGCCCGAATACCTCCACCAGCCAGTATCAGAGGTTGGCTGGCCGTTGCCAAAGCAGAAACCGCCAAACGAACAGCATCAATTGGAGGCGATATGGTGCTTATAGTTTCATTACACACACGACTGAAGTCAGGAATGTCTGCCAATTCCTGACGTTGAATGTCCATAGGAATATCCAAAAGCACGGGCCCAGGACGCCCCTCAAATGCCAGAGCAAAAGCATCCTCCAGCATCTGGGGTAATTTTTCCGCATCCTTCACCCTCCATGCCGCTTTAGTCACCGGACATGCCATGGCAACAATATCCGTCTCTTGAAATCCTTGCTGACGGATATTTCGTTGACAACGCTGTTCATTACGATTGACCTGTCCCGTAATAAACACAGCAGGACTCGAATCAAAATAAGCACCGGCAATACCTGTCAGCAGATTGGTCGCACCAGGACCACTCGTTGCCAACGCCACTCCGGGCTTTCCCGTCAGCCGACCATAAACGTCTGCCGCCATCGCTGCAGACTGCTCATGACGAAGCGAGACAACCTGAACCCGGCCGTCACGATACAAGGCATCGATCAAAAAAGTAATCATCCCCCCCGTGACCTCGAACACACGTTCAATTCCCCTGCGACAAAGTTCATCCGCAATATATTCAGCAACTGTCATTGTTTGATACAATCTCTTTCATTTATTTGCCCATTCCCCGTCCATCATCTCAAAATCGAGAAAACTTCCTCTTCCTTTATCCCCAATCATCCACGCGTATCGAATGCTTGTCAACGCCGAGGTCACACAAACGGCCTTTAAATTTAGTGATCATTTCCAACGGTCCCGAACAATAGAAAAGAGGGTTTTCCGTAGCGGTTGCAAAAATATCATCACTGTCCAAAACCCCTTGATGTCCAAACGCCAAGCTGTTTTCGCAATAGACTTTCATTCGGAAATTCAGGAGTTCTGCCTCACAGCGACTGAGCAGGTCTCCAAAAAGGTAAAGCTCCTCCGAACGAACACCGTAATAAAGCCAGACCCTTTGTTGAGACTGCTCCTCAAGCATCTGTCGAAGTAAAGAAAGATAAGGCGTGATGCCCACTCCACCGGCAATCAATATCAAATGTTTAGCCGATGGAAACAGAAATTCCCCATAAGGCAGTTTGAGCCAGCACTCTGACCCTTCTTTCAATGTTTGAAAAATCCGTTCTGTGAATCGGCCCTTCACCGAAATGGTCACTGCCAATTCGCTTACCCGCTCTGAGGGCGATGAGGCGATTGAGAATACGCGCGACTCCGGCCATTGCGTATTTGGATGATATTCATCCAGGGCAATATGCAGAAACTGTCCGGCGCGAAATTTGGGAACACGCCCTTGCGGCACAAAAATATAGCTCACTACTGAGTCTGTGTGTTTAATAACACTCGCAACAATCGCTTTTATCTTTACAGGGTTAGCCATAATTAAAAATTCTTTACAAAATCACGAATTTTCTCTGTCATATAATTGATTTTTGCATCGGTCAGCCCAGGGAATACCCCCATAAACAAAGTGTTATTCATGATGTAATCGGTATTATGAAGTGTTCCCACGACACGGTGTTTGATATTCATAAAACCCGGTTGTCTCAAAAGGTTGCCTGCAAAAAATCCACGCGTCTCAATGAGTTTTTCATCTAGATACTGAGCCAATTCAACACGACTGAACGGCAGGTTCTTTTGCAGGGTCAAAATGTAGGCAAACCAGGAGGGATCACTGTGCTCAGTCGCTTGCGGCAGGATAAAGAAATCATCCAGACCCTGAAGCCCCTCGGTAATCTGCTGGAAATGCTCCTTACGTTTTTCTGTAAATCCATCGAGCTTATCCATCTGAGCGGCCCCAATCGCAGCCTGCATATCCGTCATCTTTAAATTATAACCTATATGCGAATATACGTACTTATGGTCATAACCCTGAGGCAATGTGCCATACTGCTTTGTAAAACGACATCCACAGGTGTTGTTCTCGCCACCTTCGCAATAACAATCGCGCCCCCAGTCTCGAAAGCTTCTTATTAGTCGTGCGAGTTGCGGATCATCTGTTACTACACAGCCACCCTCACCGGTCGTAATGTGATGCGCTGGATAAAAAGACCCCGTGGCAATATGCCCAAAGGTCCCGGTCAGCTTTCCGCGATAGGTGCTGCCCAAGGCATCGCAGTTATCTTCAATCAACCATAGGTCATGCTTCTTACAAAATGCGCTGACAGCATCTAGATTAAACGGATTGCCAAGAGTGTGGGCAATGAATACGGCCTTGGTTCGCGAAGAGTGCGCCTCTTCAAGATTCGACACATCAATATTGTAGGTTCCTATTTCAACATCAACAAAAACAGGTATCAATTGATTTTGAATAATCGGTGCAACCGTTGCAGGAAACCCAGCAGCAACTGTAATCACCTCATCACCCGGAACAAGCCTGCGGTCCTCCAAAGATTCTGCAGTCAGTGCTGAAATAGCCAGCAAATTGGATGAAGACCCGGAGTTAGTCAGTATCACATCAGACACATCATAATAATCCTCCAATTTCCCGCTGAATTCCTCGGAATAACGACCAGCAGTCAGCCAAAAATCAAGCGAAGAGTCAACAAGATTTACAAGTTCATGCTCGTTAAATATCCGTCCAGCATAATTCACACGGGTCTGCTCTGCAATAAAATCCTGATTTTGTAAAGGAGCATGTACTTGGCGATAATACTCCTTTACTTTGGCAAAAATCTCCGCCTTCAAATCTTCCGGTGCACTCATACTAAAGCATCTCCATATTCCTGAATGTCATTTTCACATGCATTGCGGGCATCTAAACCTTCGCACAAAACTCCCTTATACCACTTTGCCGTTCTATCCACCATCTCAGAACAATTCCAGCGTGGCTGCCAACAAAGTTGTGAGACAGCCTTATCAATATTCAAGCGCAAAATCGAAGCCTCATGTAGCTGATTAGTGGCACTTTGATCTTCCCATGAACCCGATCCCCAGGCTTTGACAAAAGCATCAGCCAGTTCCCCAACAGAAATCTCTGTACCTGAGACTGGGCCAAAATTCCACGCACAGCTCCATTTCACATCTGGTTTTTCTAACATGGCCGCCCCTAACCTTAAGTATCCTGAAAGCGGCTCTAAAACATGCTGCCAAGGGCGAATAGCGTGTGGATTACGTACAGATACAGGATCACCTCCTGCAAGAGCCTTCACCATATCAGTAACAATTCGATCACATGCCCAATCTCCACCTCCGATCACATTACCAGCACGAACTGTAGCCAACTGCACTCCATGTTTATTGAATTCAAAAGGAGAAAAGAATGAACGTCTATAGGAAGCAACCAAAATCTCAGCCGCACCTTTACTGGCACTGTACGGGTCATAGCCCCCCATCGCATCGCATTCACGATATCCCCATACCTGTTCGCAGTTCTCATAACACTTATCGGTTGTGATACAAATCACGGCACAGGGTCGCCGCGACTCTCGCACGGCATCCAATACACTGGCAGTACCCAGCACATTCACTTCAAATGTATCATAAGGCAGATCGTAACTGGCACGCACCAATGGTTGCGCAGCTAAATGAAAAATCACATCAGGACAGAAAGAGTTAACCACTTCGCGCATCAACCTCCGATCTCTAATATCACCAATTGTTTCGCCCTTCAAAACATCTCTCACATTAGAAAGAGTATAGTTTGATGGCAGCGTAGGAGGGGCTAAAGAATACCCATACACACTGGCACCAAGACGCTTCAACCATAAAGCGATCCAGGATCCTTTAAAGCCGGTGTGTCCCGTTATTAGAACTCGCTTATTGTGGTAAACGTTATTATTCATTCTTTAACTTCCCGACTGCCAGTGCACTGTCCATGGTGCGTTACCGCTATTCCATATATTATTGAGCAATTGGTATTCACGTGGAGTATCCATACACTGCCAAAATCCATCATGGGAAAAAGCAGCCATCTGACCATCTTCCACGGCCTGCCGCATAGGCTTTTGTTCAAAGAAAAGATCTTTATCCTCGGTAAGATAACGAGATATGATCTCCTTTTCGAGCACCATAAAACCACCGTTGATATACCCCTCCACACGAGTCGGTTTCTCTTCAAACCCAGAGACAACCCCATTATCAAGTTTAATCTCCCCAAAACGCCCCTCGGGATGTACAGCAGATACAGTGATCAACTTCCCTTTGTGGCGGTGAAAATCCAATGACGCCGCAATATTGATGTCCGAAACAGCATCTCCATAAGTCAGAAAAAATGTTTTATCTGTTTCACGCAAATGCTTCGAAGCAATCGCCACTCGTCCACCGGTCATTGTATCAACACCTGTGTTTGCTAGAGTCACCTCCCAGTCAGCTTCGACTGAATGGTCATGATAGTTAACAGATCCATGTTTACCAAGCTGTACTGTAATGTCTGAAGCATAAGCATGAAAATTCAGAAAATAGTCCACAAAGCATTCACGTTTGTACCCCAGGCAAAGAATAAAACGGCGGACACCAAATGCTGCATAACTACGCATAATGTGCCAAATAATAGGCTGTCCCCCGATCGGCACCATCGGCTTTGGCAACAATTCGGTAACATCTCGCAAACGCGATCCTTTACCGCCACATAGTATCATGAGCGGGGGCATCTCTGAATTCATACTTTAATATTCCTGATTAGTTAAAAGAATTTCTGTTGACTCTGACCACTTAAATAATCATATTATCCCAAGAGCTATTGTAAGTGATAAGTTATCAATATTTCGTGTATCAAAAAAATTGTAATTTATTATAACATTAAAGATTGCATGTCTCCACCATAAACGAACCGCTTCTTAATCGTTTAAATGTTGTCACAAGACCAAAATGAATTTCATCTTTGGCATCTGGAATCCTAAACCATTCCAGCACCGAAACTATCTAGATATTTCAAATCACATTCTACCCAACAACACTTGGCAAAACACCTCCAACAGAGCCGGAATGCCAGAAACACTGATGTGATTCCAAGGCCTGTCGAATCTCATCAACACCTCCGGAAACCAATGCACCGTTACTCGCTAACAAACACTTGCCAGCATGCTCAACCGGAAGAAACTCAATAATATCCACCCCCTCTTTAAGCATTTTTTTCCAACAACAAGTTCAACGCGGCTCCGCCCGCAATATAACTCGCACCTTCAGCTTTGCGATTTGCTGCTATTATATGACAGACACCCGCTTGAAATTCCGTTAAAGCCATTTGCTCAGCTCCCTAGCTCGGACAAACTGCGAAAGTGATCCACTTTTTTCAATTTGACGCAACGCCTCTTTTTTATCATCGATACTAAAAGGCACTACTGATTTTTTCCAAAACCAGAGACACGTATCTCGGCATTCAGAGTACAACTCAAAAAATGCATTGTCAAAACCAGCTGCATTTTCTTTATATTTATAAGTTTTCATCTGTGAGGCTATTTTACATAAAATAAACTGAGGCTGAAAGGGCAAAAGGAGGAAGAAGTTCTAAAGTTCGGGAGTTCTAAAGTTAGATTCCACAACTTACAATTTACAACACCTCAACTTACATTTGCGCTGGCAGCTCTACCGTAAATCCCCCATCACGGCGGATGCGAGGGTGTTTTCCAATAAGCGACCTGTTAAAGGCAGAAGTATAAAAAAGACTGAGAATTTTTTATAAAGAGACACCTCACTGGCGGTTAAAGGCAATGAATCAATCAGAACTATCGGAACTCTTTTAGTTTCCGGGGCATCACGAAAGAAGAATATCAGATCCTGCACATTTACATCACTCATGCTTCTATCAATAATAAGGACGACCGGCCGTTGCTCTTTAAAGAGTGCAATCACACTCTGAGCACTGGTTTTGCAAACCGTCTTATAACCGGAATCACAAACTCGCTTCTTCAAGCGAGCTTCCAACTCTCTGTCATCAGACAACGTGACCACCAGAGGATTATCAGCCAAAGGTAGACGTACAGAGACCTCTGTTCCACAATCAGTACCAGGAACAGGACTGGCAAAACTCATGGTACCATGGTGCAATTCAATCAGCTCCCTGGAGATAGCAAGCCCTAACCCCGTTCCACTCACATGCCCACCGACTCGGAAATACCGTTGTGACAACTTTGGCAGTAACTCAGGGGGAATACCCATCCCTGTATCACGAAAACTAATCAGAGCCTGCTTCTTATTATCAGGATCAACCGAAAGTGTGATATCAATGCAACCATCCTTTGGTGTAAACTTTACCGCATTTCCAACCAGATTCATTATGACCCGCTGCATTTTCTGATTATCACAGTTGGTAAAGAGTTCACGTCTATCAAAATTGAAGTTCAGTCTGATTTTTTTTGCATCGGCCTGCACCCTGAGCGTTTCCGATCCTGAGCCAATTACGGAACGCAAAGGCACCAGCTTTTTAACAAGCAACAGCTTCTTGCTCTCAATCTGACTCAAATCAAGAATATCGTTAACGGTGGTCTGCAAACGGTGGCAATCGGACTGTAAGCGCTCAAGATAGATCAGGACTTTATCGGAGACAGGCCCAACCACACCACGCAGCATATTGTTGACCGCATAGATCATTGAAGTTAATGGCGTTCGCAATTCATGCGAAACATTAGAGACAAACTCCATTCGCGCACGGTCATGCGCCTGAAGGCGTTCGACCGCGTGCTCAAGTTCCAGCTGGGCCTTATGCCTTATTGAAACATCACGCACAAAGAAACACAGTTGTCCGTTGTCGTCCATATCAAGGTGGTTTACCACAATTTCGGCAGCAAAGGCAGTGCCGTTGGCCCGCTCACAGAATCCCTCCACCAGAGTAAACTGCCGATTATCCAGATTGCTTGTAACGGTTGCAATCAGCTCATCCGTAACGCCGGAGATAAGACTGAGCATCTCCATGCCGACCAATTCATCGGCCTCAATTTGAAAAAATGTAGAGGCTCTGGCATTACCCGCCAGAATTAAACCGTCCAGATTTGTAATCAAAACGGCATCATAAAGACCCTCAAACAGTTTAAAAAGAGGGGTTCCTGCCTGAATGTTAGTCAACCGCCAGGAATCCTGTTCTTTACTGACAGAACGACCTGATTTAACAATATTGACCCGACCGGGTAGTTCAGAAGGATCTATATCAATACGCATGGTCATGTCTGGACGCCGCTTGTTATTTTTCATATTTTATTTTCCGTTTAAATAGATTCCAGGCATGATTAAAGAAAACGGGGGAGCACATTTCAATTTCGTTGAACTCCCTTGCAAGTTGAATTAATGCAAATAACGTAGTGCAAGCATCCTGCTTGCCTCAATAATTAGCCAAGCCAGTCTTCGTCCTCTGGGCTACGCCCTGACACAGCAGAATGCTTGGATTACCTTTTAAAAAAAACGTGCATAAATAACACACAGTTTATTTCATAGCAACTAATCCAAATTAATTTTCAAATCATCAATATAAAAGCTGTCTTTAAAATCTCCATCTGCACAGATCCCAAACCACTTCATTCTATTGAATTCCTTACGCTGGAACAGATACTCATCATTGGCAATCACCTTATCAGAGACCATCACCTGAAACCTCCACTTGCCACTGGATTGAGCCCCAAGACCAGCACTGATTGTTAAGCGAACCCAATCATCAGAGGGCAGGTCACAAACTTTAAAACTTTTTCTCCGTCCTTTTCCATCACGACCAACCGCATAGATCGCTCCATCTTTGATCCTCACACTAGGTCCCGAGATATATGATGATGTATTCTCTGGATAGTCTCTCCACTCAAAAAAGAACGTTGTTTTTCTATTGGCTTTCAATGCAAATGCGGTTGCAGCAATGCCGTTAGTATAATTAATCTTCAGATCTATATGGGGATTAAATTTATATTTCAATCCGTCCACATCCTTAAACTTCAGTGATTTTTTTCCAGAACAGGCCTGATCAGAGGAAACTATAATCGAATCACCTTTTTTTTCGGTATGAGTCTTAAACCATGGGATTTCCTTTCCGGTAACCATCTCTTCGAAATCATTGTCAAATTCTGTAACAAAAAACTTGCGGGGAACTGGCGCAAACTCAACATCCCGATAGCTTTGTTTGCGGGCAAGTTTCCGCCAGGAACGCTTTCCGTAAACCCCGGCACACCTATAATCAAATGGCACAAAACCACATTTTATGGCAGGCGAATCTGATTTCAAACGATAATCCCCTTTGGATACATTCCTGAAAAGAGGATCCTCAATTTTTGAGTTAAGATCATGCCCGGATTCCCGCCACTGGGCCCAGCTGCCGCAGTTAAACGCATTGGTAGCCACGCCGTTTGGATTCCAATACGTATTAGAGTCAAACACAACATCCTCTGTTGTGCCTGCCGCTCCGACATGCCCCCGCCAGAAAGCAGCTGAATCATTGTCCCAATAGATAATATTGTTGGTAACAATAACGGTTGTATGTTCTTCAATTCTAGAGCGCTGAATCTGTCCATTCATACTGGATGCCAGTATATTATTTCTAAACGTATTCTCTTTACCATAATGCTGATGGATACTGCCAGTCTTGGTATGATGAATCAGATTGTTTTCAAAAATCAGTTTTGCGCTGCCTTCATCGGTATACAAGCCCCAGCCTCCACGGCCGGTATAGTCGTAAGAGTAAACATCATGAATATGATTATTGGTCACAACTGAGCCGGAAAGATCGCCCAGACAGTAGATACCTCCCATATCACTGAGAACGCCCCAGCCAATATGATGTATATGATTAAACGCCAATGTGTTGTTATGAGTAACCGTCTCTTTATAGCCCCAGGTCCACCCAATGGAAATTCCGGTATAGGTGAAATCCGCAATATCATTATGGGTAACATCCACATTGCCGGCATGACCAATCCATACGCCGGTAGCACCACTGAAAACACGTCCGCCTGCATGTAAGATATTATTATCCACAATGAAACCCGATGTGATCTTATCCGGCAGTTCATCCTTTGACCAGGCGATGTCACCAATTCGTATAGCACCTCCACCGATATCATGAATGTAGCAATGCTGCACAGTGCCCAAACGACACCCTTTCCGAAACCAGATACCATGCAATCCTGTATGCGCCATTTCACAATCTGTAAAAACAATATCACGCACTCCATTCATCTCAATAACAGCACCCTGATTCCTGGCTGCCTGACCATCGCCCTGGCCCTGTGCCGGAAGCTGATAACCGGCATACTCAAAACGCAAGCCATCAAATGTTAAGTTTGAAATCCAATTTCCCTTTAATGCATCACCACGCATCTCAATAAAACGATTCGCTACAGGAACAATCGTGTCAAACCGGCTGATTTTCTCACCTTCAAGTGGCATATAAAAGAGGATGCCTTCGCGATCCAGAAACCACTCACCCGGCTGATCCAACGCTTCTTTAAAGTTTTCCAGCTGATAACGCGGCAGATTGGGTTTCCACCGGAAATAATCCCAAGGCGAACTGGCCGTTGTATAAATACGGTTTTTTTTGAAATCTATGCACTGCATTCGAGCCAGAGAAGCCTCCCATGAATGAAAAACCTTCACAACCACATCACTGATTTCATTTGAGTTTAACCCGGATAAAGGAGCAATATCCTCTTTTGATGCGACAAATGCTCTTTTGCGTAAGTTGGTAATCTTTCCGGTTAAAGGATCAATTCCATCAAACACGGGCTCCTGCATATAGTAATAAAATTTATTTGGCGACTTTGCCCGCTGGGCACGTTTACCATTTATATAGAGTTGCTCAAAGCGTTTTGTCTCCTCCTTAGCCCAGGGCAATGAGAGTTGCCACATGCCATTGGGACCTTCTTCAAATGAAGGCAGCTTGCGGCCACCGCAGATCACAGGTTCAGCCCCCCAGCCTGCGGCCTTAAAAGTGATTGGAGCTTCGGGTGTACCGCTATCCTGCGGCTCAAAAACTACACTCTCTGAAATTTCATAAATGCCATCAGCAAAAATAACATCGACCGGTTCTGTGAGACAACCCTCTTTTCTCAACACACGCAACCTGTCACGAGCCCCCACCAAAGAGGCCAACGGTCCTTTATCAGATCCTTTCTTTATCCTCGAACTCTCACCACTCCAGGTATCATTCCCTTTTGGAGAGACATAAAGCGTCAGTGCTTCAACGCGACAAAGCGTGAAGGCCACCGCAAACAACAAACACATATTCAAACTAACTTTTTTCATATTAATCTCTCAACAGTTTACAGTTTACAGTCTACAGTTTACAGTCTACAGTGAACAGTGAACAGTGAACACGCTACAATTTACAGTCTACAATTCACAATTCACAATTTACAATTCACAGTTAACAGGCTCATACAGGCTCATCGCCGGGCCGCACTAATTGCAAACACTTTTAAAGCATCACTTTTCTTGAGCGTTTTCGCACACTCACTAAGCGTTGCACCGGTTGTCATAACATCATCAACCAGCAAAACGGTTCTCCCTCTAATCCACTCCGGTCGCTCAACTGTAAATGCACCGGACATATTCTTTTTACGCTGGGCCGCATTATAATGCGTCTGAGTATCGGTATAGCGGACTCGCATTAATGAGCGACCGTCAACTCTTCGGTCGATACGCTTTGCCAAATCCCTCGCCAGAACAAATGACTGATTATAGGAGCGTTCCCTGAATCGCGTTCGATAGAGAGGAACCGGCACAACCACATCAATGGATTTGTAATCAAACTGAGCTATGAGTGCTCCATGCATTAAATCAATCAAATCAGCGCTATGCCATAAGCCATCCTGATATTTAAACTGATGCAGCATGTCGCGCACCACCCCACTGAACCTGGCCGCTGATCGGGCACGATCAAACGCCGGTTTTCTTTTTCGACAATCCCCGCAGATAAATGCATTCTCAGCATCTCCGGTCAAAGGATTACCACATCTTTCGCAGAGGTTAGAGTGCAGCAGTTCAATCCGGCTAAAACAATCCCAGCAAAGGTGGCGTCCTGCACGATCACTTAACTTGCCGCATCCAGGACACTCACGTGGATAAACCGCATCGCATAACAGATTCGAAAACTTTGCCAGTAAGTTAATATCTCACATCCTCCGATTAATCCTAATCCTAATCGTAATTGTTAGTGCATTAGTAGCTATTCGCTCAACTTCTGTCACAAACAGCCGTCGCCTCCGGCTATGGCCGTCAAGAAAACAAGAAATTTGCGATAGTTAAAGTGGTTAAAATTGTTAAAAAGGTTGAAATGGTTTCCTCCTCTGATATGACTACATGACATATTAGCTCATTACGATGCAATTTTTTATTCTATGCAACGCGTAGCGTTGTTGACTAATGCAGTGATGCATATAACACAACTGATCAATGAATGAGAAAAGATTTGCATATCACAAGGGTTAAGTTTGGTTGCGGCTCCGCTGCATTAGTTCATTAGTTGCAATTCACCACGTCCTACATGTCCTACTCGTCCTATGTGTCCTACAACTCCTACCTGTCCTACTTCCACAGTTCAGCGGGGTAGCCCCCCTGCTCAACCAAATCATTTATAGCATCAACAACCTGCGGACGGTCTTCACGATAAGTCACCCCGAACCAGGAGCTCTCAGTAGGCAGAACAACCACCTCCGCGCGGTTTTCCTTCACCATTGCATCAACAACAAAGGGGATATACCACTCTGATTTAAGATTATGCATGCTTTCATCAAGGAACGCCGGAAACACAGATATCAATTCATCCATAAAGGCAGGGGTGAACCCCCAAAGATTCATAGAAACTCTCTCGGCGCCGGTATAACTGACAGGTGAGACTGGATCCGATTGATCCTCGGCACCGCTTTCAGTTCGCACAATCTTTGTCATCTCAGTGACTGTACTTAATCGTCCCGAATCATCTACCGTACAAACGCCCCGGGCAACACTGCCATTCTCCGAAAGAGTATGATCCAATCGGAAGCCAACCAAAGCAAATTTAACAGCTTCAACATCAGTGGATTTCAAGAAATCAGCCAGCTGTTGAAACGAGTCCTTCCCGTAAAAGTCATCTGCATTGATTACTGCAAAAGGACCATTGATCATATCCCGGACTGAATGCAACGCATGCGCGGTCCCCCAGGGTTTTTCGCGTCCAGCAGGCACCGAATATCCCGCTGGAAGATCATCAAGTGATTGAAAAGCATAATCAACCTTCACTATACCTTCATATTTGAAACCAACCGCTGATTTAAACGCATCCTCAAAATCACGTCTTATAACAAAAATCACCCGTTTAAAACCAGCCCTGACCGCATCATAAACCGAATAGTCCATAATGGTTTCTCCCGAAGGACCAACCGGATCACATTGTTTCAATCCACCATAGCGACTGCCCATGCCAGCCGCCAAAACTACTAAAGACAAATTCATTACAAGTTCCTTGTTGGTTAAAAGTTAAAAAGAGGAGAAGTTCTAAAGTTCTAAAGTGCTGAAGTGCGAGAGTTGGAGAGCCGCTTCGCTCCGTGCGTTTCATAGAAACGCCGCTACATTTATTTCCCTCACTCGCGCACTTCCGAACTTTAACACTTTCCACGTCCTACATCCTACATTCCACGTCTCACAAAATCACTCACGCACTTTAGAACTCGCGCACTTTAGAACTTCTCTCTTTTCTCTTCTCTCTTCACTCTTTCAAAGATGCATCCAAGGCCAAAAAGAGTCAGTTCTTCATCGATGACAAATTCCATATCCATCCCTCGCAAGGCCCATGCAGCATAGCCCCCTGTGGCAACCAGCTTGAAATCTACCTGCATTGACTTCCGCAGATAATTCACAATTTCGCGCACTATTCCACGATAACCGACCTCAGCACCAATCCGCATTGCCTCCTCGGTACTTCTTCCCACCTGCGGACACTCACCTTTAAGTTCAACATGAGGCAGGAGCGCCGTGCGCTCGCATAGATAATCGGTCATCAAAGGCAGCCCCGGAGTTATTACGCCCCCGATATAAGATTTATCGGGCATAATAACATCAAATGTCAGGGCCGTTCCAAAATCAGCCACCACTAGCGGAGCGCCGTAGCGTTTAACACCGCCGCAGGCATCCGCCAAACGATCCGCACCGATTTTTTCAGGTTCACAATAATCGACCGTTATATTCATGGGGAGAGAGGCATTCACAACGAGTAAATCCATTCCCAGTTCACGTCTGACAAAATTCTTCCAACGCTCATTTACAAGGGGAACCACGGATCCGATAACGGCACCTTCAACGCCTCCAGATGCAAGCTTGCGTAAAGCCTCCGCACAGAGAACCGGACTCATCCGGATGCCCCCTTTAATATGAGCCGCTTCATGCACCTTGCCATCTATATAAAGGCCAATACCGGTTGAGGTATTTCCTACATCTATGACTATAACACGCACGCTAAACAACGCTCCATTCAAGCGACAAATCAACGGCCCGAGCCGAGTGAGTCAGACACCCCAGCGAAATGGCATCCACACCGGTTTCAGCCACTTCACGCGCTTTATCCAGAGTAATGCCACCGGATGCCTCTGTCTGAGTGATACCGCGACAGAGATCAACACACTCACGCATCATTTCACAGCTCATATTATCCAGCATAATCCACTCAGGCGCCGCTCTTAAAGCACTTTTGCACTCTTCGACACTCTCAACTTCCATTTCAACCATGACTTCAGGAAATGCTTTGCGAGCTGCCTCGACCGCAAGATCCAATCGATCCGGATCGCCCCCCTCCCAAAGTTTACGATGATTATCCTTTACCAGAACACGGTCATACAAACCAAAGCGATGATTTGTTCCTCCACCGCATAGAACTGAGTATTTTTCAAAGGCCCTTAATGTCGGAGTTGTTTTACGTGTATCCAGAATTACTGTATTAAGAGGATGCACCGCATCCACAAACTGACGGGTTAAAGTCGCAATTCCGCACATTCTCTGCATAAAATTCAAGGCTGTTCGCTCTGCAGTCAAAATGGAAGCAGCTGAGCCGGAAATAGATATAATGATTTCACCGGAAGCAACACGTTCGCCATCCGCCACAACTACCTTTGCTTTCAAGTCAGGATCAACCAGTTCAAGAACCTTGCAGGCCACATTAACACCAGCCACGACACACGCTTCACGTGCC
Organism: Kiritimatiellia bacterium; assembly: GCA_027858965.1. GTDB lineage: Bacteria > Verrucomicrobiota > Kiritimatiellia > RFP12 > UBA1067 > M55B167. Next base: position 12,992 of record JAQIBS010000118.1, on the reverse strand, counting down.
AGTATTTCACCGGTGGCCATAATCTCCGGATTGACCAGCGACAACGTGGTCACATCCCCGCTGCCTATATCTTCGCGCAAAGAAGACTCCACAACAGCAACCGCAGATTCATTTAACATAATATCATCTAATTTCATAAATTAACCTCAAACATTACTTACCGGCACGCACTCTCCGTAAACCATAGATATACCCAAAGAGACCACCACTCAGATGAGCGGCATGAGCAACTGGTGACTGGATAAAGATCATATCGAAAAAAGTCAACGCAAGCAACACCCACAAGAGAGTGTGCGATTTCAGACGAAGAGGCAACACAAAAAACAGTAGCACGTACAATTCGCGCGTCGGATACATGGCAAAGAAACATCCAATCAAGGCACACACACCACCCGAGGCACCCAGACACATAGAACTTTGAATTGAACCTCGAAGCCCCGCACCCGCATGCAACCATACGCCAAGATCTTTAGGAATCCAGCCGGTCAAAGGAATCAAAAAAGAGAGCTGCGGCATAATAGCCGTATATGCAAGCCAGCCAATTCCAGATAAAATGCCACCAATAAAATAAACTTTCAGAAAAAACCGGGTGCCATGTTCATGCTCCAGAACAGATCCAATAATGAAACATCCCCACATATTACAGAGAAGATGCATCCAGGAGTCATGCAAAAACATGTAAGAGATAAGCTGCCACAAAAAACCATGGCTAAGTAAAGGCCAGTTGAGGGCAAAGCAGTTCTTTAAGATATATCCGTAAGAAACACCCGTGTAGCCGAAATGGACCTGAGAGGCAGTCAACATAACCAGGTATACACACAAACAGACCGCGATAACGCGAATTGTTGCGGCAGAAAATAATAACATACCACGCAGGCGCCAAAGCCATCTGCGAAGAGTAATGATCAAACTAAAGCTGCTTTCTTTCATAACCAAACTAAGCTTTGTGATATGCCTCACCATTGTCATTAATTGTCTGGTTTTGTTTTAAACACCACAGCTTTAGTCAACAACGCTTCGCGTTGTATAATTTATTGGTTGCAATTCTGCTGCGTTAGACTATACAGCCTTAATCGCATCCCAGTTAAAATACAGAACCACGGTAACAACAATCATGGCAACCGTGGCCAGGATTGCAATAATACCGAACAATGTATCGTTACCACTACCGGTATGAGAATTTACTTCGTCGGCAGGATTACGAAAGCGTTCAGAGATGAAAGTGCCTTCCTGATCCTCTTCAACAGTTTGATCAACAGATGATTTCTTAAGTTTCATAGCTTAAATTTTACCAAAAACATCGGGGTTTGAGTACCCCAATTATTCACTTTTTTCAATTTTCATCGGCACCACCAAGACAGGACATACAGCCTTACGCACCACCTTCTCCGTCACGTTCCCAAGTAGCCAGCTCGTTATAGCCCCATGTCCCTGTCGACCGATCACAACCAAATCCGCACCATATTCACCAATACAATTAAGAATAGAACGGGCAACCTCACCGATTTTTACTTCAACTCTAAAACTAACACCCTCTGGAACCAATGGTTGATACTGTTCCAGAATAGCCTTATCTATATCATTATGAGCCTTAGAATCCATATCGCCCACTTCATAGATATAGCCTTTCCAAAATTGCGCGTCCGGTTCCGGTATGACATGCAACAGACAGATCTCAGAACCCTGAGATGAAGTTGCTTTAACCGCCTGTTTAAAAGCAATATGGGCATTTTCCGAAAAATCGGTGCAAAACAGAATCTTCTGGTAATTAACTCCACTTAAATCGATATCACTCATATCACACCTCCAGTTGTCAGCCGATTATTCGACTAGAAAAAACCATAGATTATTCTTTCCAACAAGTTGTCTGTTAAGGCTTTGGGCTTTGGGCTTTGGGCTTTGGGCTTTCTGCGAAATTATGCACTAAATACCCATAAGTTTACCATATTACGTACAGTCTGTCCGCCTCGCGAACGAGGAATGACTAAATTTTTAGCACAGGGTTACGCATCTATCCACTTCTATTTTCCCTAAAGCCTAACAACCTAAAGTCTAAAGCCTCTCTTCACTCCGCAATCACTTCATCAGATTCGGCAACCAGAGTGCTATTTCAGGAAAAATCATCAACAGCGCAAACACGCCAACTAATGCGAACAGAAACGGAATACACCCTCTAAAAACGGTTTGTAGCGATATACTTCGGTCGATCCCGCTAACAACATAGGCATTCACTCCAACCGGCGGCGTGATCACCCCCATCTGTGTCACAATTACTATAATAACACCAAACCAGATCGGATCATATCCGAGCTGTTGAGTGACAACAGGATAAAATATCGGGATAGTCAGCAGAATCAAAGCCAAAGCATCCACAAAACAACCGGCCAGCAGATAAAAAAACATAATCATGATAATCACAATCCAGGGAGCCACTGGCAGTGCTGCAAGCCAGGCTGCAAAGCTTGTAGGTATATTAGTAATTGCCAGAAAGTGGCCAAACATAGTAGCGCCTGCCACAATCACAAGGACCATACAGGAGGTTCGAATTGTCTCCTGTGCCGCCTGATAGAGCATTTTCCATGAGCAGTTCCCGCCACAAACCGCAATAATCACAGAGCCGGCCGCACCAACTGCAGCCCCCTCAGTAGGCGTAAACCAACCGGCAAAGATTCCCCCCATAACAAATATGAACAGCATGACGGTTTCAATTACACCCAGCAGTGCCTTAAACTTTTCCTTTAACGGAACAGATACAGCCTTAGGGGCAATCCCGGGGTTAATAGCGCACTGCACGGCAATCACCAGACAAAATGCGACCGCCACAAGAACTCCCGGCAGGACTCCAGCCATAAAGAGCTTTCCAATCGACTGCTCCGTCAACACTCCATAAACAATAAAAACAACACTGGGCGGAATAAGCATGCCCAAACCACCACCAGCCGCAACCGTACCACTAGCCAGAGCATCATCATATTTATATTTTTTCATCTCCGGCAATGCCACCGCTGCCATTGTGGCTGCCGTGGCAGGACCTGAGCCGCAGATAGCACCAAAAGCCGCACAGGCCCCGACTGTAGCCATTGCCAGCCCACCACGCAGGGATGCGAGCCAGCAGTTCGCAGCCGCAAACAATCTCCCACTGATTCCAGCATGAAAAGAGACCTGTCCCATAAAGACAAAAAGAGGGATCACAGTAAGACTGTAACTGGAAAAAGTGCCGAACAAATCAGCTGACAGGACCGACATTGCAGCCCGCCCCGAAACAGCCACAGCGTAACCGCAAACACCTATTAACCCCATAGCGAAAGCCACAGGCATACTGCCGAAAAGAAAAAGAAGCATCAAAACACAACCAAGAGCTCCTATTTGAACAAGGGTCATGACTGCACCAACTCCCTACCAGGATAAAATATATGGAAAAGCACCACCAAAGATGTCACAACAAAGGCAAAAGACATCAACATGGGCACCCAGAAAACGGGAATTTCAACCGTACTGGTGACCTCACTATTTCTCAGAAAACTCAGACCGTAAGCAAAAGAAGACCAGGATGCCAAAGCAAATCCTATAACAATAATACTCCGCATCAGAGAATCAACAACCACTCTGCCACGAGGGCTGAGTTTATGAAAAAAATACTCAATGGCAACATGGCCCTTCATCGCAGTGGTCAAAGGTACAGCACAGGAAACGGTAACAGCCCCGCAAAGTTTGATCAGGTCATACGCACCTTTAGTGGGTATGTGTAAAGCACGAAGCAGAACATCTCCACATGTAACCAGCACCATAGCCGCCAGCCCGAGACAGGAAACAGCGGTCAACCCCTTTACAAGCATAACAACCCCACTCCAAAACCAGTTTAAAGCGGGGCGTTCAATTTGACTTAGACTATCACTCATGAATTATTTTAAAACCTGGGATTTTGCAACTTCTGCAACCAGGACCTTAGCAAACTCATCACCAGGAACATTCTTTTCCTTGGCACGCTCAATATAGTCCTGCACAAGAGGAGCAACTGTCTTAATCCACAAAGCCTGCTCTGATTTCGAGAGCGACAATATCTCTTTATTCAGGGATTTAACATAGGAGCGTCCCTCAACATCCGCTTCAAGCCAGGCCTGTCCATGTTTGACAACCCACTCCTGATTAACATCAGCAATAATCTTCTGAATATCAGCCGGTAAAGCACTCCACTTCTCTTTATTCATTGTCACAAAGAAAGTCGTTGTATAACCAATACACTGAGAGTCAGTCACATAGTTAATGACCTCGGCCTGCTTCCACCCCTTAAGAGTCTCAACAGGACACATCGTGGCATCAACAACACCCTTTTGCAAAGCCTCATAAGCCTCTCCCTGGGGCATGCCTATGGGAGAACCTCCCAGACTGCTAACCACTTTCGCAGAAAACCCTGTGGCACGTACCTTCAACCCCTTAAGGTCAACCATAGCCTTAACCGGCTTCTTGGAAGCCAGAATTCCGGGACCATGCGCATGAACATACATAATATGTGTATCCTGAACCTCTTTCGGGTTGAACTGCATGACCATTGCATTGGCAATACGTGTGGCAACTGCTCCATCGGGGTAACCAAGAGGAAGATCAAGACCTTCAATCAAAGGAAAACGTCCTTTATTATACGCAAACACGCCCTGCCCAATATCAGATACTCCAGCAACAACACCCTCATAACACTGAGGTGCCTTTGTCAAGGAACCACCTGGATAGACGGTAATCTTAACCCGCCCGGAAGTCCGCTTATTAATCTCAACAGCCCACTCGTCAGCCAGCTTACACTGAACATGAGTCGGAGGAAAAAACACGCTGTAAGTTAAATTAATTGCAGAATTACCATCGCTTTTACCGCAACCTGAAACTAACGCCATACTTGCTAATGCCATAAGACATAATTTAGTAACATTCTTCATCTCTGAGACTCCTCTTACACATAAACGGGCTTTCCCCCGCAGTTAAACAGCAAAAAAGAGGGATGCCGGGAGAGGCATCCCCGTTACACAAAACAGCGCTATGCTTTTTTTAGCGATCAAACTGCCCATCAAAAGCAATATTACTGGGAGTAAAATCCACACAGCGAACAAAGTCACATGCTTCCTGAGCGCCATGGCAACGATCCATACGTGAATCTTCCCATTCAACAGAGAGAGGTCCTGTGTATTGAATATCATTCAATGCGACAATGATCTCTTCAAAATTGATATCTCCATGGCCAAGAGAGCGGAAATCCCAATAACGTCGAGGATCAGCAAAATCTGTATGTCCGCCAAAAACGCCGACCGTACCGTCACCATGCCCCCACCAGGCATCCTTCATATGCACATGAAAAATGCGATCAGGGAAAGTACGCAGGAACTTAACATAATCCACGCCCTGATATCCCAGATGTGACGGGTCATAGTTAAAGCCAAATGCCGGATGGCCATCCAACGCATCTAATGCACGTTCAGCCGAAGCGATATCAAAAGCAATTTCAGTAGGATGCACTTCAAGTGCAAATTTTATACCGAGATCAGCATAAACATCCAGAATCGGCTTCCATGTCTTAGCAAATTCTTTGTAGCCAGCTTCAATCTGCCCAGGAATACAAGGAGGAAAAGAGTAAAGCAGATGCCAGATTGGAGATCCGGTAAAGCCATTTACAACACCAACACCCAGATTCTTAGCAGCTTTTGCCGCATTCTTCTGCATCCTGATGGCCCAGGCCTTGGCCTTCTTGGGATTCCCCTTGCAATCGGCAGGTGCAAAAGCATAATGGCGAGCATCAATCGGATCACAGACAAGCTGTCCGGAAAGATGATTGGATATAGCCCAGCAACTCAAACCGTTTTCTTCCAGAATCGCACGTTTATCATCACAGTACTTTTTACTTCTGGAAGCCTTATCAAGGTCAATATGATCACCCCATGTACAGAGCTCAAGTCCATCATAACCATACTCACTCATCATCTCGCAAACCTTTTTAAATGGAAGGTCTGCCCACTGCCCCGTAAACATTGTTACGTTTCTAGCCATTCTTTGCTCCTTTCGCAATCAACTTGCTGACGTAAAACTAATATATGGCACTCGCCATGTTGAAATTAAGCATAGTAAAAAAAGCCTATTCAGCACAACAAAAAACGTCAAAAAAAAACAAAGAAGCTATTGAAATCATTAAAATCGGTGAAATCGGTGCCAAAAACGAGCAGTTGAACTTCCGAATATTAGCTTAATCCTTTTTTCAGGTAATTGATGGAAGGATGGCGGCCCGCCTGTTCTGAGCTTATCGAAGAGCCGTCAGCTATCCCACGTGGGGGAGCGCTACTGATGCGATGACACCCAGCAACAACAACCGACCCACTGATTCTGCGGAAGACCCAAAAAAATGTGCAAAAAGCTTAGCCTTCCTTAGCTTTGCGAAGCTTATAGATATTCTCCATCCGAGCTCCGATATCTTCAAAGCCGATATCAGCACCATACACATCCTTGTAGTAAGCGAATGCTTTCTCAATATCACCGGCTTCTTCAGCAAGCACACCCAGACGGAAAACAACCTTTTTCTTCAAATCATCCATGAGCGGCAACTGCTCATTAGCAGTTTCAAGCTGCATTACAGCCATATCGCACTGCCCCTTTTTATCAAAACAGATGGCTAGATAATACAATGAAAGCACGCGCTCTTTAGGACTGCGCTGCGAAAGCTGAAACTGCCCGATAGCGTCATCAAAATACTCATATTGGAAATACTGCATACCGAGTTCAAACCGCAATTTAAGATCATTGGGATAGCTCTGAACACGCGCCGAGAGATCATCAAAGATAAACTGATTCATCTCATTCTCAACCTGATTAGCCGCTGACTCATCACCTAATGCGTTAGCATCGGCAATCCGGGATTTAAATGACTCGATTTTAGCATTACTCAGAGAACGGTCAAGTTCGGGATCTGAAGCATTCTTTTTAATCGCTGCCTCCAGAATTTCCACAGCCTTATCAAACATTTTATTCTGAGTATAAAGACGGGCAAGTGCCCGATAATAATTCATATTCTCAGGTTCTTGCTCAAGATGCTTGAGCGCGTCGGCAATCAGATCATCCGCGTCAGAACCACCCAAAACAGCCTTATTCTGCTTGTCCAGCTTCTCGGCCTGCTCCTTATCAGCAATCAAGTTACGAAAACCGCCCTTCTCACCGGAATTTTCCTCCCAGCCGGAAGCCATCGTAACACGGGCTTCAGCATCTTTTAATTTCTTCAAAATACTCTGATCAGTGGGGACAAACGCATTCAATTTGAGATAGGCGTCACGCGCTTTAGTATACTCCCCGACAGCCATATAGAAATCAGCCACCCGACGCAGCAGGTTCATATCATCCTGATTATTCTCGTAAGCCGCCTCAACTGTGAATAAAGCCGCATCTGGATGGCCGGAGGCCTCAGCTGCCTGCACCGCAATCTCAACATTCAAAGCGTGAAGCGGATTCATAGTTAAAAGTTTCTCGCACTCAATCAAGGCCATAGCGGTTTTATTTGCAGATAACATTCCCTTAATTTTAGTTCTGGTTCCTGCTGCTTTAATATCCCTGATTTTACTAGCGAGACCACTGATTTTAGACATTTTAAATTTAGCAATCTGTGCTGAACGCAAAACTTTTCTTGCACGGGAAAAACTGGGAGCTCTTGTAAGGCACTGCATCAGAAGATCTATAGCAATATCATAATTACGACGTTCATATGCGGCCTGCCCCTTGGCATAGAAATTCTGGGCCTGCTGGGCCATTTGCTCGGATTTATCACCAGCCATAATGTATTCCTTATTTTTAAATCAAAATTTTGCTAAAGTATAAGAGTACATTCGGATAACGTCAAGTAAACACATCAGTTTTTAAAGCAGAATGCCTAAAACACACTAACAAATCGGGAATGCCGTAACACAATTACTTCCGACGTTTTTTCTTTTTAGCGGGCTTTCTTGACAGATCAAGAAACGGGGCATGCTTAAGCGCATCTTCATGAATAAATCCATCTTCAGTCATCGGCACAGAAGGAGCATCAACAGGGTTGTTGTTTTCAGGAGTTTTATCATCAACCTTAACCCAACTTCCAATGGGCTCAGGGCGAAGAATATCCCAAAGATCCTGTTTGAAACGTAAAACGCCCTCATCATTCGGGTCCAGCGTTGAAAGAGTCACGGGAGTCACACCGGTTTCCTGAATAAAACGAGGCAGATTTTCAAGAGCCTGATCAACATCCATCTTGTTAGCCAGCACCAAAAAGGGGCGGTCCTGCATAGATGAATCGTGTTGCTCCACCTCTTTGCACAGCTTAATGTAATCATCCCAGGGCTCCCGATCATCGGTTCCCGCCATATCAACCACATAAACCAGAACTTTTGAACGGGCAATATGCTTTAGAAACCGCAATCCAAGACCAATTCCATCCGCGGCCCCCTCAATAATACCTGGCACATCCGCAACCCGCAGTTGAGAAAAATCATCGTATTTAATCGTACCGACAATCGGATTAAGTGTAGTAAAAGGGTAGCTTGCAATTTTAGGCTGGGCATCACTGACACATCTTAACAGAGATGATTTACCAGCATTGGGGAATCCCAGCAATCCGGCATCAGCAATTGTTTTAAGCTCAAGCTTGAGTTTAAACTCGCCTCCAGGCATACCAGGAGTATGTTCTGAAGGAGCCTGATGCGTGGATGTCTTAAAATGAATGTTGCCTAAACCGCCTTCGCCGCCGGTGGCCACAGTAACCTCTTGTCCGTCTTCGGTAATATCAACAATGAATTTACCGGTATCAGCGTTGTAGACCTCTGTTCCGCAGGGAACATCAACAATCAGATCGGCACCTCTGCGACCGTGTCGTTTCTGGCCGAAGCCCGCCACACCATGTTCGGCAAAACGCTGAGGGGAAAAATATAGACTGATAAGGGAGTTTACATCGTGACTCCCTCTGAAAATAACGTGACCTCCACGACCGCCATCGCCGCCGTCAGGCCCGCCTAATGGAACAAACGCTTCACGTCGGAAACTGCCACTCCCATCACCACCTGTTCCGGCGCGCACATGGATTGTAACGTGGTCAATAAACTTCCTGATTTTCACGTAAAACGTCTATTTAGATATGTTAAGGTAATACGCAACTTGGTTATGCACTCTCTGCCAATGGCAGTACAGCAACAACCTTACCCTGCTTCTGAAACTTAATAGTTCCATTAATCAGTGCATATAAAGTATAATCACGACCGCATCCAACATTTTCACCTGGATGCACCTTTGTGCCACGCTGACGAACAATGATTGAACCAGCAGGTATAACCTGTCCGTCATAAAGCTTTACACCAAGCCACTTCGCATTACTATCGCGACCATTTCTACCTGAATTTGATGCCATAAAACAACTTCCTTCCTTTAATCAAAGCTGAGCTTATTACGCTATCGACTTAACTGTAACAACCGTCAGTTCCTGACGATGCCCAACTTTACGGGAATATCCCTTACGACGCTTTTTCTTGAAATTAACCACTTTTTTACCGCGCTTATGTCCAATCACGGAAAGCACAATCTTGGCCCCTTCAACGTAAGGCATCCCAATCTTCAATTCTTTTCCATCAGAGACTGCCATGACCTCATTAAGCTCAACATCCTGGCCGGCTTCCGTTTCAAGGCGCTCAATCTCAAATGTAACACCCGGTGTAACTCTATACTGCTTACCACCGGTTTTTAAAACCGCATACGCTTCCATTTATTTCTTCCTCACCAATTAAATCCGGCACATCCGACCCCTCTGAGTCGGCACGAACAAGACCAGCACTATACCTGAAATCAGCTCTTAATGTCAAGTCTCCCGCCTTAATTTATTAAAGAACTTATTATTTATATCGGAAAAGAACCTGATATACCAAAAATTCCATGTCATATATCTCACTTTTCGTAAAATTCGGGTTCTTCCGACTTTTTAATGGGTAACCTTTTTTCAACTCAAGGGCCTTGACTGCTGAAATGGCTGTGAAAGTTACTATATCCGTGCTACGCACGAACGGCATGGCGCAGAGCGCATAACAAAATGAACCCACCGACAACATGTTTTTAACGACCAACTTGTTTGTCTTGCCCTTCGGTGAAGGGCCTATTTGGTTCCGGCTCCGCTGCATTAGGTGAAAGGCATTCGTTTAAGAACGAGTGATTTGTAACTGTTTTACTAGACTTATGCCGATTTATAATCGTTTTACTAGATTAATAACAGTTTTACTATATAAAAGGCTGATTATAATCATTTTGTTGACAAAATATCTATTTTTAACTATTTTACTAGCGTAATAACAAATTTACGAGGATGTTTCATGAAAATAAACGTTTTAGAAACTCGACCGGCTGGCTATGTGTATTTGCTTGAGAAGATAGGGCTGGTTGGCATGCCCCATTGGCATACCTCCTTTGTATCCTCATCTGGAACTCACAGATCGAAGGTTCAGGATGGCACAACTGAAGATATCTACCCTGTAAAGTACTGGCCTGGTGAAACGGTCGGCAATCATCTTGAATTTGCGCTGAAATATGATGGGGTCAACTTGGCATTGCTGGCTCAAATCTTCGAAAAGGTTGCTCCGAATGAGATCACCGAGTACATCAAATCCAAGCCGACAGGAAAGTATGCCCGGAGAATTTGGTTTTTCTATGAGTTTCTAACTGGAAAGAAATTGCCTGTCGATGATTTGACTTCCGGTAACTATGTCGATGCACTGGAAACTAAATATTATTATACCATTCAGAATGGGGTAAAATTTTCGCGCCATCGTATTGTTGACAACCTTCTTGGATCAAAGGCCTTTTGCCCTGTCGTCAAAAGAACAGAAATGCTCTCAAAACTGGATTCATCCGATCTGTGTAAAAGGTGTGACGAGATTATGACCGCATACCCACCGGAATTGCTTCGTCGTGCACTCAGCTACCTCTATAACAAGGAAACAAAGTCATCCTTTGAAATTGAGAACATAAAGCCGAATGCATCCCGAAATGAAAAATTCATCACCTCGCTGGAGCTTGCAGAGAAGGAAGACTTCTGTGAAAAGAAAAGATTGATAGCGTTGCAGAACTGTATTGTTGACCCTCGATTCAAAGATAGCGACTATCGGGTAAGTCAGAATTACGTGGGACAAGCGGTTGCCTACCAGAAAGAGATTGTACATTTCATCTGTCCGAAACCTGACGATTTGCCAAGTTTGATGGAGGGCTTAATCGATTCCCATACGCGAATGCAAACGGGAAATGTTTCGCCCGTTATCCACGCGGCGACAATTGCCTATGGTTTCGTCTTTATGCACCCGTTTGAGGATGGGAATGGACGAATCCATCGTTTCCTGGTACATAACATTCTTTCCCTTCAGAAAATGGTGCCTCGCGGGCTCATGTTTCCTGTTTCAGCAGCTATGCTTAAGAATCCAGCGGATTACGATGCGTCGTTAGAGGCATTTTCTCGGCCTTTACTCAAACTCATCGATTATAGACTGGATGAAATGGGGCGTATGACCGTCGAGAGTGACACCGCATGCTGGTATAAGTATATGGATATGACCCCCCAGTCAGAAGCTTTGTACGAGTTTGTAAACAAAACTATCGAAGAAGAACTTGTGGATGAACTGAGTTTTCTGGCCAACTATGACAATACTAAAAAGGCGATTCAGGATAATATTGATATGCCTGACCGCCTGATTGATCTGTTCATCCAATTGTGCCTGCAGAACAACGGAAGACTGTCTGCCAGAAAAAGATCCGCACACTTTAACTTTCTAACTGATGAAGAATTAATTGCCATGGAGCATGCTGTGAAAGACGGCTATAACACGTCAGATTAATCAATAGCTTTCAGCTGGCATGCCAAGCCGTAGCTTTGGAGCGGGTGTGTAGGGGCAAAGCCCCTTAAGTAATGTTCTCTCTTCTGCAAGTTGGTACTGAATTGCAGTTATAAATGATAGAGAGGCTCAGGTGTTCAGGTAATTCTGATACATTATTCGCGTACACCTCGGAAGAGCCTTCCTTTGTTCTTGTAGCAAACAGGCGCCGGGGTTTCTTTTTTCTTTTACAGATTTCTTCCACTTCAACTTTCGTAAAGTGCTCCTGCTTTGTTTGATTGAGATCTGATGAAAATACCAACTCCTTCCACAAATGAAAAAGATCAGTAACTTTTGTTAATGATCTTAGGAAAATGGTGGTAGGGCTTGGATTGCCGTTTCGCCCTTCGGGCTTCACTGCCGCCATTCGGCGGCCTCTACCTGCGCTTCGCTTGGTGGTCGAACCGCGGTTCTCATCCAAGCCCCCTAAGCTTTGAGTGTAAAAAAAAGCCCCGTAGTTTTATTGAAACTACAGGAACTTTTTAGAAAAATGGTGGTAGGGCTTGGATTCGAACCAAGGAAGTCGAAGACAGCAGATTTACAGTCTGCCCCGTTTGGCCACTTCGGTACCCTACCATGTGGAAAACTCAAGCAATATCTCAAAAATGAGTTTCGATGTCAACGGTCAATTTTATTTTATTTCTACGAGTTGACTTTTGATAGGTTAATATGATATTTTTGTTGTTCACTTTTGACCGAATCAGATTTTATTCTGATGTTTGCTGGTCGGGAAAGGGGGTGAATTACGTGATTCAATTAAAATTGAAAAGAGGCGAGTCTGTTGAACGGGCTCTTAAGCGCCTCAAGAAAATTATGGATAAAGAGGGTCTGCTGAAGCAGCTTCGTAATAATCGTTATTACGAGAAACCATGTGAGAAGGCTCGCCGTAAATCCGCACGTGCACGTGCTCGTAACAACTCCCGTAGAGGTATGCGCGAGATGTTTTAAGTGCTGCTCTGACAGTGTATTGAAAAAAGCTTCCGGTTTGTTTCGGAAGCTTTTTTTGTTTTTGAAATTAGATATGTAGTGTTGACAGCCGGCTACTGAGTCTGTCACCGTCCTAACAGCCTAACAGCCTAACAGCCTAACAGCCTAACA
>JAQIBS010000218.1 GCA_027858965.1 Kiritimatiellia bacterium | reverse complement strand
GCTCTTGTGATATGTCTTGCCATTGTCTTTAATTGTTCAGTTGTGTTTTAAACGTCGCAGCTTTAGTCAACAACGCTTCGCGTTGCATAAGAATAATTCCAAAAAATTTCTTTGTGTTCTTTGCGTTCTTTTGTGGATAATTATTAGCGTAGCAACCAGCCGTCGCTCCGCAAGCGCAGCTATGGCGGTCAAGATAACATCATTTATATTTGTCCCAAAAGGTCGCTAGTTTACGGCTGTTCCGAATCATGCTTTAGTTGCTTTCTCTCAAGAACTTATATAATTGACCTCTTAAGTTTCTTGTTTTTTGTGACAGGAGTTGAGAGAATAGCTATTAATGTAGGTATCGCCCGCAACCCAATATCTGGCCTAACCGAAAAACACGAAAACGGCGTTTCCTTTTATGGAAACGCCGTTTCACTTATTCCGCACTGCGAAATATTGTAATGTAATGGAATCAGATTACTTAGAAGCTAGCCATAATCTGCCAGCGAAGGAAGTACGCAACGCTGTTTCTGACATAGTAATCACCCGGATCAAAAACTTCACCCTGCAGACGGCCTGTCACATTACCGCGTTTATCATCACGACCAAAGACATCTGTCATGATCGGGAAGTCATAGCAGATTGTTCCCAGGTAACCATAGCAATTGCCATCATTGCCACCTTGAGCATCTGGATCTGCAGCATACATTGAACCGACACTAGCGAAAAGTTTATGCTTTCTGGAAATGTTAAACCCACCTTCGATATGGGGATAGAGCAGGTTGGTCCAGTAACCGGCACCATTGTTGAACCAGTTACCAAGCACCATCAGTTCACTGATCTGAGGCCAGCGTGACCATGCAGGATCCCAACCGGAATCACCGTTGCCATCGCCATTGCTGTCATCGCCTGAGAGATAGTAGATGCCTACATTGACAAAGGGCTTCATAGTCCATTCAACAGCAGGATCATAACGGAGACCAGCGTAAGCCATGTAGCCGGAGGTCTTCTTTCCGTCATCTTTCTCACCGGTCTGGACTGCGCCTTCGAACTCACCTGATATTGTTTCTGTGTACTTGGGCATCAGACGCGCGCCGATAGTATGGAATCTGCGGCCCTGATACACAACAGGACCTCTTTGGGCCTTGGTCTCGCGCTTATAGATCCAGTAGAGCTCAAAGGGAAACTCCTCAAGCTCCTTGGACTTGAAGTAGAGGCCACCGCCCCATTCATCCAGATATGAAGAGCCTGGAACAATTGAGTTGAGTTCACGTTCGCCACCGTCAAGTCCACCGATTGCCAATTCATTCTGACTGTTATTGTACATAGCAAGAATATCCAGAGTATTCTTTTTATCTTCGTCAAAATTAATAGTCGCCTTGATGGCATCCATGTAGATTGTACGGGAGCCATCGTAAGGAGTACCATCAAGAATAACGCGCCCCTTACCGTAAACCAGATCCTGGCGACCAATTCTCAAGTCCAGCCATCCATCAAAGAGATCATTGGCATCCAGATAGAAGTTGTCCAGAACAACTTCGTTCGGCCACTTGTTTAGGCCACGGTCACTCGGGTTGTTAAAGTGCCAGAACTCATCGGTCAGGCGGGTATAAAGACGGAAATTTTTATACTTAGCCTCACCCCAGACTCTCGGGCGGATTCGAAAATAGTTATTGTCCGTACTGAACGGTCCGTTGGGGATATTGTCCATTATCTCCTGACGGATGCGCAGATCCGCCCCCCCATTCAATTTAAGACCATTGTCTTTTTCCTGTTCCACAGCTGCTTCCTGCGCCAATACAGAACAAACTAAACCGGCCAAAATTGCTGGAATATAGAGTTTCTTCATTCTTTTTACTCCTGTTGTGTATAAAGAATATCACACAGCCGTGACAACACATCACGGAAAAAACCCCTGCGTTTCTCCATACAAGTACGTATAAAACCAGAATCAAGAGATATTGTCGAGAAATTTAGCATTTTTTAGTCAATAATGCCCAAAAAGTAGCAATTAACGCCTAGTTTTAGTGACGGTTGATAACTAATATGGCGCAAAGAAGCGACGAATAAGTGCGAGGTTTTGCGGGAAACAGAGTGTCGTTATCTTTAGGTAAAAAATGGCGGGTAAAAGATGGGTGCGCTTTTCATTTTTTTACCCACCATTTTTACCTCAAAAACCACGCAACCCCTCAGCGCACTCTGCGTCTCCGCGAGAAATAAAAATTATAGCAACTAAAGTGCTACCGCTTCGCTATTTCACCAGCGGCTCGGGTTTAGCAAAATCAGCTTTCATTATTCTCGGCAGACAAAAAACATCACCAGCTTTATTGCAGAAGAAGATGGAAGACTCGGAAGGCTTCCGTCCATGTCCATCAGCCCAGATACCATAAAAATCAGGATGGGCATTGATTGGTTCCCGCACATAGGTCTGGTTGCGTTCGCTACCTTCCGTCAGTTTACGAACCTCTTTCCAGTTTTTACCGGCATCCTCTGTCAGCCACATGGAGATCTCGCCACCGGGATTATAAGGCTGCGGGCCAAGACGGGTGGGGCCGATAATGCGCCAGGCGGTGTCGCTCTCAACATAAACCGAGCCGGTATCATAGTTATTGCCGGATTTAATCCCAGTATTGATTGTATCCCAGCCTTTACCGTTCCAGTGAAAGAGCATCCACTCACGCGGACCGTTCTTCGGCCCAGCCTCGTATCCCTTGCTGATGACAACCATAATAATGGGATTACCCTTTGAATCAAACTGTATATCTTTCATATATACATTGCGTCCCTTGCTCTCATACTCAGCCACCAGAGCAGGACACTTAGCATCCGAAAGCGGCATCTTCAGAACGGTACCATCTGCGGTTTTCCAGGTTTCACCAAAATCATCGCTTTCCATATAATAGAGATTAGTGCGCCAGTTGAGCCCTTTTGCCTTGGGGTGCATATTAAAGGCAGTTCCTGTTTTCTTTGACTGCCAGGCGTTACTGACCTGATAGTGGCCACGCTCAATATAGGAGAGCTTTTTACGTTCACTCCACTTTGTTCCATCGGGATTACTGGTCATCAGGAACATACCACGCTCCGGCTTATACCAGGTGTGCATTAACATAAAGCCCTTACCTGGATAATACATCGGCTGAGGGTAGGAGTAATTACCCTTCCAGATCAACTCAAATTTGTCGATATCATACGGTTTGGAACTTCTGGAAATAAATGAGGGACGACCTGTGCCATGGCTGCTGGAGAATATCCAGATATAACCTTTATCATCGATATTCAGAACCGGATTGTCGTGAGCATCTGTTGTTTTTTTATCGAGCAGCAGTGTTGGACGGGCAACCATCCCTGTTTTGTGATCATAATAAGAGACCATGTGCAGCAGGGTAGAGTTATCTTCATCGGTACCACCATAGCAGAAGAATGTTTTATCCACCTCTTTTGCATACCAGGCCAACGGACGATGCTTGGCACAGTAGGTACCCAATCCCCCGCTGTACTTATAAACATACTCATCGCCGGATTTCTGGTTGTAATACCAGATACCACGAAAACCATTGTATTTCTCATTAATTAAAGTTGTATCAGCAGGCTGATATTTTTTCAAAGAGAGCTTTTTGCCTTTAACCGCGGTAAGTCCGTTATCGCTATAACCACGTAGAGTCCACTGGGCAAGCAGATTGTTATCAACCAACTCTCCCTTGAAAACCGCTGATACCTGATCCTCTGTTAACGCGCTGTTCCAGAGGCACACATCATCCATAGCCCCCTTCATAATCCGCTCATCACTGCCATCATAAGCACCCAGCACAAGAGAGGCGGCGTTGAACTTAGCACGATTAAAGACCGCCGACTTGGTCCCCTTCAGAACACCGTTTTGATAGACCTTGATAGTTTTCCCGTCATATGTCCCGACATAATGCATCCATACATTGGCAACAGGAATGGGAGCCAGCGCATAACCATATTTTTCATCAGCATACTGAACAAGCATACGTACTTTATTATCGTAGATATAGAATGTAAAATCTTTGTTAGGTGCCCCCATTGTCAGAAACATCTGATTCCTCTTAGGATCAACAACCTTAACCCAGGCCGAGACCGTAAAGTTCTGTGCATTCAAGGCGACACTTTTACCACTCATCTTAAATGCGGCACTTCCATTAAACTGAACTCCTGCACCAACCGGACGAGCCGAAAGAGAGAGAACCCCAAGCATACATACAAAAACAAAAAACATCTTTTTCATCAATATCCCCTATTAATTCGATAATCACTTAAGTTTTAAGAATACCAGCATCTCAATAGCAGGTCAAGCCGCTGCATACATACTGTTTAAGTCAGTTCCACTGATTAAATTCATTTCTATATAGTAACCCAAGCTTCATGCTTGGCTTATCGTACGGCGAGCAAGCTGGAAGCTTGCATTACTTTACGCAAGAGAATACTCAACGCAAGTGAAATACCCTCCGCTTGAACCAATCCATAAAAAAAATGGGTCTTCCGCAGAATCTGTGGGTCAGAATGTACTCCTGTGCCCCTGATTATGCCGAGGAGATTTGCGTGTACGAGTAGGTGTACGAGTACGGTGTTTGCGATCCTGACCTGTCATCTTTTCTCCAGATTTCGTTCCCACGCCACAAACATGCGCACGATATCAATGAGGTAGCTCTTGCCCTCGGTGGCTTCCTGGGTGCACTTGACCTGCCACCCCACAAATCCGATTGCCGCCTGGTACACCCTCAGATCTTCATGGTCAAATAGTGATCTTTTCATTGAATTCCTTACTCTTACACCTACTCGTACACGCACATCTCTCTTAATCTACGCCCAGAATATCTTGTTACGAGATAATCCTATACCATCACAACCGAGAATTACTGCCAAAGACTCCCGGAACACATGACATCCCGTGATCCGCAACGCCATAGCTTACCCACAGATTTAGCAGAAGTGGCAAAAAAATTATGCCGCGAACATCTAATTTTTGATAAAGTCTATTAAATTATTGTTTTAATGGTGAGCAGGAGACAAAAAAGTCTGTCAGCTGACATCCGGCCACAAACCAGCGGCCACTATACTATGGGGGTATTATGAAAAGAAGAGAGTTCTTAATCTCGAGCGGGGCATTATGCGCATTCAATATTTTAAAGGGTAGCGCACAAGCAGCTCCTTCAAATCGAATTAACATGGCCTTTATCGGATACGGCAATCGCGCAAAACAGCTGCTGCCTATCTTTCTGCACAATCCAGAAGTTCAGCTCAGGGCTGTCTGTGATGCCATCGGCGAACGACGCAATGCCGCCAAAAAGGTGGTCGATGATTTTTATAGTAACAGCGACTGTAAAGCCTATCGCGATTTCCGTGAAATGCTGTTACGCCCGGATATTGATGCTCTTTACATTGCAACCGGTGACCGCTGGCATGCCCAGCTGGCAATGCGTGCTATGAAAGCGGGTAAGGATGTCTACTGCGAAAAACCGATATCCCTCAGTATGAAGGAGAGCGCCGCAGTTGTAGAGGTAGCCAACCGCTACCGCCGTATCTATCAGGGCGGAGTACAGCGTCGAGGCATTGACAACTTCAAAGTCGCTATGGATGCCGTCAAGAGCGGCCGTCTCGGGAAGATGCACACTCTGCATGCGGGAATGGTCCCCATGGGCCGCTCATCCAAAAATAATTTTGTCAAACCTATGCCGCAGCCAGCCATTGATGTGGTCGACTGGAACATGTGGGTCGGCCCGGCCCCCTGGCGGGAATTCAATCCTAAATACTACCATGCCTGGCACACCGAGTATGATTTCCATGGCGACCTCACTGAATGGGGCAGCCACACCGTTGATCTCTGCCAGCTGGCTGTCGGTCGTCTTTTCGATGCCCCGACACGCTACGTTCCCGACCCCAAAAACCACAAACTTACCGCATTCTTCAATGACGGCCTGAAAATTGTCATGAGGGATCAGGGCTTTAAAAGTAGCTGCGCCGTTCGTTTTGAAGGCGAAAACGGCTGGGTTGAAGCCGATGATTCAGGACAGATATACACATCCAGCCCCGATCTGATTGAACGCCGCAAAACCAAAGGCGAAGACTGGAAGAAACCGCTCGGCCACACAGGCAACTTTATTAAGTGCGTCAAAAGCCGTCGCACCCCCGTTGCCCCGGCAGAGGAGCTGCACTACCCCCATCTGGCCTGTCATGCAGCAACCATTGCTTTTCACATGAATAAAGAGCTGAAATTTGATCCTGCAAAAATGGAATTTATCGGAGATGATGAAGCTAACCGTCTGCGCAACCGCCAGTGCCGCGCACCGTGGAGTTTGTAAAAGAGAGACCGGGCGTAACAACTCGTCGGTTCTTTACTTGCAGAAGTTTAACCACCGGCCAATAAAAACCATTTGATTCAAAGCATTTTTTGGCTCCCGTCACCAACACTACACAAAAGGCAATACAATGAAAACAAAACTAACTGGATTATTTGCAATTCTTGCAATTGTACTCACCACCATGGCAAACCCGCAGGAGAACCTGAACAAGCTGACCGGCAAAGATGAAACGGCCATCCATCAGGGATTACAGGCACTTCTTGTTACAGCCGGAACCGACCAGATCCAGCCACTGCTGCAACAGCTGAACTCCCCGGAAACTTATGACAACGCCCTTTTTCTGCTCTCAGCCATGGCATCTCCGGAAGCCGACAAGGCACTTTACAGTGTTCTGTCGAAAACAAAAGGTCGTGCACAGGCAGGCATACTCAATGCCCTCGCTGATCGCAATTACAATGCAGCTGCGGCCGATGCCGTCAAGCTATCGACATCCGAAGAACCTGTAAAAAGTGCAGCTCTGCACTATCTGGCCAAAGGTGCCGGCAAAGCGGGATGCGAAGCCCTGCTGAAAATGGTCGGCAATAATTGCCCGGCCCAGCTGGCTGATGCCTGCCTGACCGCTGCGGAACGCAACCCGACACTTGCGCTCAGCATCTATACCAAGCTCTACAGCACAAAACTTCCCTCACACATTAAACTGGCAACCCTTATCGGCCTTACCAAAGCCGATAAAGCCAACCACGTTAAATGGTTGAACCAGGGATTGGAAAGTGATCAGGCCGAGTGGCGCGGAGCTGTTGCCAAACAGGTTGCCAGCCTGCCGGATGCAGAGCTGCAGCAGTTTCTGAAGCAGATTAATCCTAACGCTTCAAAAGCAAGTGGTGTGATGCTGATTAACGCATTGACCGACAAAAACCGCCCCGCTGGACTGGATTACATCCGCAAGGTTTTGGAAGGACCATCAGCAATGGGAAGCAAGAACGTTGCGATTGCTGCTATATGCGAACTGGGAAAAACCGAAGACCTGGAAGCTCTGACCCTTCAGCTTAACGTCGCCGATGCCCCAACAGCCAAAGCCATTGAACTCAGCTTGATTGCTGCAAAAAATTCCAATGCAAATGCCGCAATCATAAAAGCCTTTGATGCAAAAAAAGAGAGCGACTCCTCTTATAAGTCCCTCGTCAAGATTATAGCTAACCGCAACATTTCAGGATCTGCCCCCCGTCTGCTGAAAGCACTCTCGGTCAAGAATGGCGAGATCCGCACTATCGCCCTGCTGGCCCTGCGCGAAAAGGCAGAAGTAAAACAGCTTCCGGCTGTCTTTAAAATCCTCAATACAGCATCAACTCCGGAAGAAGCCAAAGCAGCACAGAAGGCACTCTTCACCCTCTCAAAAAAATATCCTCAGGAAGCAACCGATATTATCGTCTCCATCTATAACGGTAGCTCCGATCAAAACAAGGTTCTGCTTCTTCAAGCCATCGGCATTGCCGGAGACAATGCAGCTCTTAAACTGATAGCGAAATCTCTTAAGGAGTCCAAACCCGAGATTCGCAACACTGCCCTACGCACTCTCTCCGCATGGAAATCAACGGCCGCCCTGGATCAGCTTGCTAAGCAGAGCAAGAATTACCCGGAAGAGAAACTGCGAGTTCTCGCCCAGCGCGGTTACATCTCGCTGTGCGGCAACATTACAGAGTCCTATCAGAAACTGAGCGCTCTCAATAAAATCAAGTCATTACCCATGCGTCCGCAGGAACAGAAACTTCTGGCCGACGCCATTGCAACTGTTGCAACCGCCAAAAAAATGCCGGCCTTTAAAATCAAAAAAATCGGCACCTTCCGCTCTGAAGCATGCGGCGTAGCTGATTTCAATAGCGACGGAAAATTGGATATTGTGGCAGGCCCCTACATCTATTATGCACCTGACTGGAAGGCATTTCAGTATAGTCCGATCGGCGATAAAAAAGTTGATGAAAAAGGCAAGGGTTATTACGACGACTTCTTCAACCTGATTCTGGATATTAATAAAGATGGCAAACCTGATGTTCTGACAGGCTGCTGGTTTACCCAGGAAAATCAGTGGTTTGAAAATTCAGGATCTGATAAGGCCATGTGGACCAGACATCTAATCGAAAAACTGGGAAATCATGAAACCGGCAAACTGGAAGATATCGATGGCGATGGCAAAGCCCTTGAATTCCTGCCGCACACCCATATTACCTGCTGGTATGAGATCGGTAAAACTCCCGATGGCAAACCAACCATGATCCGTCACACCATCTCTGACAAAAAGAATATTCTCGGAGCAGGCGCCGGTGATATCACCGGTAACGGCCGTCCCGACATTATTCGTCCGGATGTCTGGTTTGAAGCACCGGAAGATATCCGCAAAGGAAAGTGGAAAGCCCATCCGATTGAACTGGGTAAAGTTGACGGTAAAGTCACCCACACATCCAATATCATTGTCTTTGATGTCAATAAAGACGGACTGAACGATCTGTTGGCAACCACCGCGCATAAACACGGCATCTTCTGGTATGAGCAGGTACGCGGCGCAGATAAATCCATCAGCTGGAAAGAGCATGTAATTGACAACAGCTGGTCACAGGCCCACTACCTTGCCTTTGCGGATATCAATAACGATGGGGAAAAAGAGATTATCACCGGCAAACGCTTCATGGCTCATAACGGCGGCGACCCCGATGCATTCGGCAATATGCGTATCTGCTGTTACAGCTTCACCCCCGGTCCCAACCCGATATTCAGCAAACATACCATCACAGAAAACGAAGGCATCAGTGCAGGTCTGAACATTGAAACAGTTGATATAGATGGCGATGGCGATCTGGATCTGGTTACCACCGGCAAATTCGGTGGCCCCATTATTCTGGAGAACCAGCTGAAATAATTCGGCGCACCGAATTATCTGATTCCGCTTCGCGGAATCGGATTATGGAGGGCCGATTTATTAGCAGGCTTCGCCTGAAATGGATCAAATATAACGCTGAAACGTTATACTCTTCCCCCTGCTCCTAAACTCGCGCACTTTAGAACTTGCGCACTTTAGAACTTCTTCACCCTCCCACCTCCCACCTCCCACCTCAATTGCGTAAATTTGATAGTTATTATGCGCAAATGGCTCTAGTTCATATCCCTTTTTTGCGATATACTTTAAGCATATCAAAGTTTATGTCAACGAGGAATTGTATATGAGTAACGATGTTAAAACCGGACAAAGCGAAGCACCTCCATCATATAAGTGGACATTAGTTGCACTATTATGGGTAGCATTCTTTTTACATCAGGGTAACAGACAGATCTACAACACAGTATTGCCGCTGATTCAGGATGCACTGAAACTGAGCGACACCCAGGCGGGATTAGTGCAGACGGTGTTTACTGCCATCTACGGCGTCTGTGTGCCGCTAGCTGGATTTCTGGGCGACCGCATACGTCGCAAGCGGCAGATTCTCATAAGTATTATTGTGTTCAGCGTTGGCACTCTGCTAACCGGCCTTGGTGGCGGTCTTCTGGCATTTATTGTTTTTTACGGCATAGCAACCGGCGCAGGCGAGGCTTTCTACTATCCACCGGCCACCTCATTACTGAGTCGCTTTCACGACAAGAGCCGGGCAATGGCACTTTCGATTCACCAGACTGCGCTCTATGCCGGAATCACATTCAGCGGATTCTTCTCCGCATATCTTGGCCAACGCTATGGCTGGCGCACCCCATTCTTCCTTTTCGGCGGTGCAGGTGTCATCTGGGCCTTTGTCCTGCTTATCTTTATGCGTAACACCCCCAATGAGAAGCATGCAGGGACAACTGAACGTCCCCCCATCAGAGAAACTCTTAACCACATTCTCAGCAAGCGCTCAGCTATTGCTCTGGCCTGCGCCTTCGGATGTATGGTTTATGTAAACGTCGGTTTCCACACCTGGATGCCGACCTACCTGAACCAGAACCTTGAGCTCCCCCTCGCCAAGGCAGGATTCTCTGCTGTATTCTATCACTACATCTGTGCATTTTTCGGAGTATTGATCGGTGGTCGTCTGACAGATTACTGGGCTAAAAAACGCAAAACCATCCGTTTCGAAGCTAATGCGCTGGGACTGCTGCTCGGAGCACCCTTTATCTATATAATGTCACAGACAGACTCAACCACCACCTGTTTTATTATGTTAGGCCTTTTCGGTCTTTTCCGCGGCATCTACGACTCCAATCTTTTTGCCTCGCTCTTTGATGTTATCAAACCACAGTACAGAGCCTCGGCAACTGGCCTGATGCTCTCCTTCGCCTTTTTAGTAGGAGCATTCTCGCCAACCATCCTGGGTATAATGAAAACACACTTTGGGCTCTCAGCTGGACTGAGCTCACTCTCCGGATTTTATGTGCTGGGCGGAATAATTATTCTGGTCGCACGTTCGCTCTGGTTTAAGAAAGACCATGTAGAGTAGCTGCGCGAAGAAGTAGCGCCGTAGGCGCGATAAACTGTAGAGTTGCTTCTTAGAAGCAAAATATTTGGGACCTAAACACCTAACAGCCGAAACACCTAAACTCCTTCATCCTGATGGGATGCTAGAGAAACAAAGAAGTGATAAAATGAATCAACAAATAGCAGAAAGCGGGGAAAAGATGTTCTCATTAGAGGGCAAACGCGCACTCATAACCGGATCAGCACAGGGCATCGGCCGGGCAATTGCACAGGCGTTCGCTGAGTTTGGCGCAATCGTGGCTCTACATGATATCAGGGAGATGGAGCTTCTGGATAATGCTCTGGCCGAAGTGCAGAAAACATCTCCGGGAAGCACTGCCATCACAGGCGACCTTTCCGAGCCGGGTGCCGGTAAACGAATTGTAGACGCTGTAACCAAATCCATCGGCGCACCCGATATTGTTATCGCCAATGCTTCAATTCAGATTCGCAAACCCTGGACAGAAATCACACCGGAAGAATCGCTAGAGCAGATGCAGGTTAATTTTCACTCCACACTGCAGATTATGCAGGCCGCTTATCCCGCCATGCGTGAACGCAAATGGGGACGCATGGTCTCAATCGGAAGCGTACAGGAAAAGAAACCGCATGTTGAGATGCCGGTCTATGCAGCCAGCAAAGCCGCCCTGGAAAACCTGATACGCAATCTAGCCAAGGTTGTCGGAAAAGACGGCATTACCATAAACAATATATCCCCCGGAGTTTTTAATACAATCCGTAATAAAGAAGCACTCTCAGACCCCGCGTACGCTGCGAAAGTTCGCGAGTTCATTCCAATCAGGGACTTTGCACAGCCAGAGGATGCAGCGGGAACCGCCCTGCTGCTTTGCTCCGATGCCGGTCGCTATATTAATGGAGCCACAATCTGTGTCGATGGAGGCATGTCCATTACGTAAGAAGTGGCAAATGGCAAAAATACTTTTGACAGGATTACATGATTAACATGATATTCAGTATGTCTACCGTCATGAAAGTGGATAAAACTAATATTCCAGTAAAAAATTTTCTCCGTGCTCTCTGTGGCTCTGTGAGAGATAAACCGCAAAGAATCTAATCCTGTTATCCTGCCATGCCACGGCGTAGCCTTTGGCGTAGACGGGTCCAAAAAATTAATCTTATTGAGGAGTTAAATTATGAAAGAAGAGAACATGCTTCAGAAAGAAGCAAAGATGATGAATCTGGAGAAGCTGATAGCCGAGCGCGAGAGCATCTCCGATAAAGAGTTTCCAATCCCGGTCAAAGAGATACTCACCCGCTATGAGCAGCTCTATGCCGGTGCCATCTGCGATGTACTGCGCGAGTTCTGCCTGCTGGATCAGGCCCTGCCCGGATACATGCGCCCTCTGCGCGACAGCGATGTCGTAGCGGGAATCGCCTTCACGGTCAAGAGCTCACCAAATGTGAAAATTACGGGAGAAATGACCTTCCGCTCACAGATGCTGGACGACATGCACGAAGATTCCTTTGTGATGTGGGACACCTCCAATGATGAGCAGGCCACACTCTGGGGTGGCGTTATGACTGCTACAGCACATGGAATGGGGGTTCGCGCAGCCTGCATTGATGGAGGCATCCGTGATACCAAGCAGATTCTGGAGAAAGATTTTCCTGTTTACTATAAGTATCGCAGTCCCAATGGATCACTGGGTCGCTGCCTGATCACTCACTATCAGATACCAATTAAGATTGGTAATGCTGTCATCAGACCCGGCGACGTTGTTATTGCCGATTGCGATGGTATTGTCTGCGTGCCGCGCGACATTGCCTATGATGTTCTGATACGTGCCGAAGAGATCCGTGAAAACGAGAAGAAGATATTTGGATGGGTAGCCAATGGCGAAAGCATCCATGAAATCACAGAAAAAGGCGGATATTTCTAATGCAGCAGAGCCGGAACCAAACGGTGCCTATCTGATATGCAGAAATTTTCTCACGCATTGAACCGTTGTGTGATAAGCAACGCTGCATTAGTCAACAACGCTTCGCGTTGCATAAAACAGAAGGTTAAAACGGTTAAAGTAGTTAAACGGTTTGAACATTTGACGAGTTTAAATGGCCGAAGGCTTGTAGGACGTGCCTCTCCCGCGAATGCGGGAGGGCGCGTAGGAAAGAAAAGTAATGCAAGCATCCTGCTTGCATCAATAATAAACTGAAATGTTATGAAAAATACAATTGATCCATCTACATTAAAAATAACCGATATGCGTTTTGCCGATATCGACGGCGCACCCAAACGCTGTACCCTGATCAAGATCTGTACCAACCAGGGACTGATCGGCTACGGCGAGGTACGCGATGCCTCCAGCCGCACCTATGCCGCGATGCTCAAAAGCCGTATCCTCGGAGAAAACCCCTGCAACGTTGAAAAAATCTTCCGACGCATCAAACAGTTCGGCGGTCACTCGCGTCAGGCAGGCGGGGTGTGTGGTATTGAAGTAGCTCTCTGGGATCTGGCAGGGAAAGCCTGGGGCGTGCCGGTATGGCAGCTGCTCGGCGGTAAATTCCGCGACAAGATCCGCATCTACTGCGACACCGACTCTGAAGGCGGCGGGCGTGACATGGGTCGTGCCCTCAAAGAACGTATGGCGCAGGGTTTCACCTACCTCAAAATGGATCTCGGTATTGAACTGCTAATGGATGAGCCCGGTTGCATCAGTGCCCCGCTGGGCTTTCTGGAAACCATGCGTGAGTATAAACAGACCGTTTTCAATACACCGCACGGCTCTATCGATCCTCGTGCCATGCGTGGCGATGCTTATGAGCTATTCAGTACCGCACACCCCTTTACCGGCATTCATATCACTGCAAAAGGACTCGATTTCCTGGAGCAGTATATGGCCGATGTCCGCCAGGAAATTGGTTACGAAATCCCGCTGGCCATCGACCACCTTGGTCACATTCCGCTGGAAGACTGCATCAATCTGGCCCGACGCCTGGAAAGATTCAACCTGGCCTGGATGGAAGATCCTATGCCATGGCAGATGACAGAGCAGTACACCCGTCTGGCGAATGCCACCACAACCCCGATCGGGACCGGCGAGGATATCTACCTCAAAGAGAACTTCATGCCACTGCTCAAATCCGGCAACCTGGCTGTAATCCATCCTGACGTGCTCTCATCCGGGGGAATCATGGAAACCAAAAAGATCGGCGACTTGGCTGAAGCTCATGGTGTAGCCATGGCAATCCACATGGCGGAGAGCCCTATTGCCTGCATGGCTGCCGTTCATGTGGCAGCCGCCACACGCAACTTCACCGCCTGCGAGGTCCACTCCGTGGATGTTCCCTGGTGGGAGGATATTGTGACAGGTCTGCCAAAGCCTTTGATCAAAGATGGCTATATCACAGTTCCCGATGCTCCGGGACTTGGTATCGAAGCACTCAACGAGGAACTTATCCTTGAGAAGTGCCATCCGCAGTTTCCGGAACCATGGACACCTACCGATGAGTGGGATGCCGAATGGGCCAAT
Source organism: Kiritimatiellia bacterium (assembly GCA_027858965.1). Lineage (GTDB taxonomy): Bacteria > Verrucomicrobiota > Kiritimatiellia > RFP12 > UBA1067 > M55B167. The sequence goes on along the minus strand of JAQIBS010000218.1, from coordinate 2,035 downwards.
GACCGCCAGTGGAGCTAAAGCTGCTGCGCAGCTTTAGGAAAAAACGCTGCGCGTTTTATGAAATACTGTAAATATTGAGGTTGCGGCATTAGTAGATCAGGCGCTATGAGCCTGACCACCGAGAGTCTGTAGCCGGTTTGCTTCTCTTGTCCATCGCGTAGCGGCGGACATACTGGGTAATAAAGTATATCCACCACTACATGGCGGATTATGTTGATCATGTGAAAATACTCAAGAATTGACCCCATGAAAAAAAATCTGCATTCTTTATTTGTAGACAGGATTGCCGCTCCCTGCGGTCACTGCCACCACAAGGGTGGCCTTACTTCGTTTTCCAGGATTAACATGAATTAAGAAGACCATTTTGAGTCCTTAATAACTTTTCTAATGATACAAACCTATTAAGATTTCGCTAATCTTTAGTCAATTTACGAAGAAATAAAACATTTTTGTCTTCAATAATATAACGCGAAGCGTTGTTGACATGATAATCACACATGATGTATTATTGTCTAAATGAAAACAACTGCCACAGTAGTCACCGAACGCGGACAGGTATCCATTCCGGCTGAGATCAGAAAAAGAATGAATCTTACTTCAGGCCGTCGCATTCTCTGGGAGATGGATTCCCCGACAGAGTGCCGCATACGTCTGCAGACCGAGCGTCCACCTGTCGGTGCAAAGGCGATGCTCGGCTTTGCCACAACTTTTCGTGCGTCTAAGCGCACAGACGACTGGATGAACGAACTCCGTCAAGGAGAATCAACATGAACTGGGTTGTTGACACCTGCCTGATCATAGATGTGCTGGATAATGACCCTTCGTTTGGAGCTGATTCAGCTCAGTTGATTGACAAATATGCGAAAGAGGGTTTATCTATCTGTCCGATCAGTTATATAGAGCTGGCACCCGCATTTCTTGGCGACAGGCGACGCCAGGATGAATTCCTAAGCGCTATTGGTATCACTCATGATAAAATGCTGGACAGGCACTTTATTGAGGCGGCTTATAGCGCATGGAATCAGCAGGTCATACTCAAACGCTCAAAGAAAGCGCCTCGTCGTCCTATTGCCGATATTCTGATCGGTGCATTTGCTCTTCGGGGAAAAGGCATTCTTACCAGAAACCCTTCTGATTTCACACGGGTTTTCCCAAAACTCAAAGTAATCACGCCCTGAAATGTTACCCCCAATCTAAACCAGCCGGAACCAACATATCATGTCGCGATCAAATTTTTATTGTTTAATGACCTTGAAGAATGCGCGGGCCTGGTTGTTGGTGATGGATACGCTAATTGTTTTCTAACGTGATATCACACACATGCCATGCATTAATATTTACCCAACAGGAAATCGATGATATTTAATATCCTGATGCCTTGGTAATCGCTTCCATGTAACGTATCCATGCTGAGAACAAATTTCGGATAGTTGTCATTTATACACTGAAAACCTCCGATATTTGCGTTTATTTTCTGTATATACTAAAATTTTTGAAATATGTATAGTAAAAACAGTAGATGAAGTGAGAGTTATCCTCATGACGGCGTGATATGTTTTCTTACTGCTATTCAAATTTTTATTCTATGCAACGCGAAGCGTTGTTGTCTAAAGCTGCGGCGTTTAACACATAACGGGACATTTAGAGATTATGGCTTAGCACATCACAATATCTTAGTTTGGTTGCCTTGTCTGCGTGCAACGCACAGGCAGGCGGCTGAAAGCAACTTCAGCGTGCATCCGTGATTGAATTTATTCTCAATTTCTGCTTATATATCTACTACTTTGAATTGTAAAAGAAAAGGGGTATGGGTTTATGATTACGTTGATTAGTTTATGTTCCTTCGTGTCTTCATGTGTTCATGTAAAAACAACTGCGCAGCAACAAAATCATGTCAATCCTGCCGTGCCACGGCGTAGCCCTGCCCTTTACCCTTAAATAAGTGCTGGACAAAACACTTAACACCGTGTACTCTAGTTGCATGAAAAAGCAAAACCAGATTAAGCGAACACTATCGCAACCTGAAAACACAGAA
>JAQIBS010000205.1 GCA_027858965.1 Kiritimatiellia bacterium | reverse complement strand
TTCGTTAGTAGCTTATCGCTCAGAAGCTGCAACAAAAAACAAGAAGTTGAAGCAGCAACTTGAGCTGGTAGCTGGTAGTCTGTAGCTGGTAGCAAATACAGCAGAGCAAGCTACAAGCTACAAGCTACTGGCTACTGGCTACTGGCTACTGGCTACTGACTACTGGCTACAAGCTGGGTTGCGGGCAGAGCCCGCTTTAGAACTTCTTAACACCTTTCACGCTTGATGTTTGGGGGCAAGAGAAGTAGACTGTTCAGCAATAAAAAAGAGATATATTGAACCCCTGTTTAAAGAGAGGATATTTATGGATAAGAAATCACTTAAATTATTAAAAAGTCTAGTCGCACTGCCCACACCAACAGGTTTTGAGGAGGATGGAATGATCCTGCTGGGAAATTACCTGAAAGATGCTGGAATTAAGGATGTTGCCTTTGATGTCCATGGAAACCTGAGAGCATCCCTCAACAAAGAGGCCCCTTTAAGAATCATGATTGAGGGTCATTGTGATGAAATCGGCTTTATGGTTCAGTATATTGATGATGACGGCTTTCTTTACATGTGCCCACTCGGAGGGGTAACAACACCCACAATTGCCTCTGAACGCATTATCATCCAGGGCAAAAAAGGACCGGTTTACGGAGTTTTTGGAGTACGTCCCCCACATCTGATGAATGCAGAGCAGCGTAAAAAGCTGGCTCCGCAGGATATTCGCGACATCAAAGTTGATATCGGCGCAAAAAACAAAGAGGATGCACTTACAATGATTGACCTGGGCAGCCCCGCTGTCATTGATGCCGGCTGGCATGAGCTCGGCAATAACCGCATAGCCTGCCGGGGTTTTGACAACCGCATTGGTGCTTTCATTGTAACCGAAACAATGCGCCGTCTTTCAGACAAGAAGATAAACGTGGCGCTGCATATGGTTGCCAGCGTCCAGGAGGAGGTTGGTCTTGTAGGAGGCACGACAACCGCCTATGACATCAACCCGCACATTGGACTCTGCGTAGATGTCACATTTGCCTCTGACGCACAGAAAGAAGATAAAAAAATTATCGGCGATATCAAACTGGGCGACGGACCTGCGATTGCCGTCGGACCAACCTACCACAAAAAGTTAAATTCACATGTGATCAGTAATGCCGAGAAGGCCGAGATCAACCTGCAAACACAGGTACGCAGTCGCGGTAACGGCACCTGTGCATGGGCGATGCGTCTTTCACGTTCAGGATCCGCTGTATGTCAGTTAAGCATTCCGTTGCGATATATGCACAGTCCGGTAGAGGTTATATCACTTGATGATGCCTCACAGGTCATTGACACACTTTGCGCTGCCATTGAAAACATGCCTGCCGACATCAACCTGATTCCTGACGGACTGGATTAAGACTATGCAGTTTGCCGTTACCTATCTAATCGATCAGATGGCCCCCAGCGAAACCTTTATACGGAGAGAATTGGACCAGTTGCGAAGACGCGACTGGCCAATTTACACCAGGCTTCTCAAGGGGGGGCAAAACCCTCTGCATTACGCTCTTTTCAGCTGCCCTGAAGGTTTTCGGATGCAGTTTGCTAAAGCGGCTCTGGCCCGTATATTGGAAGAGATATTCCGCTGCCCTATTGTTGCACTACGCATAATCAAAAGGCTTCCCCAGACAGCCTACCTGATCAAAAAGATGGTAGACACTGACACCCGGCTCATCCACTCCCAGTTTTCGGGTATCACAGCTGATCTGGCTGCCATTGCAGCAAAGACACTCGGTATCAACTGGACTTGTTCCGTACATGCCTACGACATTTACTGCACACCTGCAAGTATAACCAGACGCAGGCTACGCACAGCATCAGGAATATCGGCCTGTTCCCAGTCGGTTGCAGATGCAACAGCCGCTGTAGGAGTTCCGCTTGAACGCATTCATCTCATTCATCATGGATTACCATTGAACGACTTCCACATCAATACAATTCAGTTGGATGAATTTATATTCACAGCCTGCCGCCTTACAGAGAAAAAGGGCATTGATACTTTACTACAGGCATACTCACTTCTGAAGGACCGCGGCATCGAAATTCCCTGTATTATTGCAGGAACAGGCCCTGACTTTACTAAACTTAAAAGAATGAGCGTAAAGCTGAACTTAAACGACCGCGTATTCTTTAAAGGCTGGCAGTCACAGGAAGAAACCCGCAGTCACATAAAGAACTCGATTCTCACTGTTTTGCCCTCGAGACGCACAAAAAACGGGGACCGGGATGGGATAGCCAATATTTTAGTAGAAGCACTTGCTCTCGGCGCACCCGTAATTACAACAACCGCAGGTGCAGCACCTGAGGTAATCCAGAGTGAACAAAACGGTATCTTAATTGAACCTGATGATCATTTAGCCCTTGCCGACGCAATTGAAAGAGTTATAAAGTCAAAACCATTGAGAAACAAACTCATTAAGGAGGGGCGAAAAACTGCAGAGTCAATTTTTGATGGTGCTGAAAACATCCATCAACTGGAAAAGCTCTTCAAAAGTGCCGCCATCACCTTATCGTAGCAACTTACGAAAAAGGACGCATACGCAATGAAAAAATATATCTGTTCTATCATTCTAGCTACCGCATTTATTATGACTGCCGGTTGTTTCGACCCCTTCTACAACGAACCCTATTTCAACGTAGATGAATCAGCACTGAACTGGCTTGAGATCTATTCAAAAAAAATCTCCAGCAAAAAGCTGGTGCGTGTTCGTATTGACGGCGGCGGTGTTATCAAGATCCGTGAAGGCACCAGTCCTCTGGTCGGAGATGAATTTGCGCATGACAACCGGAATGAAAAATGGGAAGATATCCGCGATTACAAGCTGACCATTTCAAAAGAAGAAGTTCATCGTATATATCAGGAACTGATTAATAACGGCCTCTTTCTTGAACAGAAGAAATCTAAAGACTCTCCTGAAGAAACAGCCATAATGGCTTTTGGAAACATCCAGAATCATACTATCTATTCAACTATTTATGATCCAGACCTCTACGAGCATCTGAATGCAATTGTGCTCATGTTCTATCATCCCAAGCCAAAACGCAGAAAATAGTTTCATGAAAATTATTGCATCCATACTCTGCCTTATATTCATACGTTCGATTTGCTTCAGCGAACACCTGTTTGTTGGAATTATGGAGGTAGAAAACTATAAGGAACTCGAACTTAGCGCAACAGTCTTTGCCAACGTCAGCCGGATTCCAGAGCTCAACGACCTGTTAAAGACAAAGAGCGCTCAATTAGCGGCACTGCCGGTTTTATCAGGTTTCGAAAAAACCAAACGCATTCGAATTATTTACACAATAGACCCCGATGAGCCACTCAGCGACATCAACCCGGCTAACATAGCGATTATCCCGACAATGGATGGCGGCAAAGAGATTGAAAACATTCTAAATAAAAACTACATGAACCATTCATACTGGCGTTCCAACATTAACGTGTACGACAAGCCAATCTCAACAAACATATTCGAACTGGTTGCTGTTGCCAAAAAGAACCGATTCCTCATAACATCAAGATCAAAGAGTGCCCTGTTGTGGGTCAGCAAAAACAAAAAACTGCTTAACGCACCCCCGCTCCAACAAGAAGGAACTCTTAAATTCCTGATCAATCCACAAAGAGTAGCTGCGGTTCTCAACGTTAAAGGCAATCCGGTTCTGTTGCAGCTTTTCAAACCTGTAGACATACTACAGGAACTGGAAATATGTAATTTTACACTTACACTGAATTCCCAAAATCTTAATGTCACGGTTGAGGCATCTCCTCTTGAGGGGACCCCTCTCACAACCCTTGCCAAAAATTTAAAAAGACCGGATGCAACCCTCCTCAACGCAATACCTTCCAATGCATTCCTTGAATCTATTTCGAAATGTGAAGAACCGGAAATCTGGAGCCGCTTTGCTGTAAATCTGCAAAACTATCTCATCCCCTCTCTAAGAGAAATAAACAACAAAAAGCTGTTCACCGGAGAACGGATACAATACCTGGCCCCGTCAGAAAACAAGAAAGGTCTTGTTTTTGTTCAGATCGAAACACTCAAAGACGCTGCTGCGGTTAAAAGCGCAATCTCCAAACTCGGAGGAGTCACACGGGATGACAGCCCTATAACGCTTGAAAAAATCGAACCCGCGAAAAACAAAGAACCCAAACACCTCTGCTTTAAAATAAACCTTAAGAACAAAGATGAAGACATTTTATCATCTTCAATCTACACAATTGCATCTCTGTTTATACAGCACTCTTATCTTGAGATGCAAATAACAGATAATAAACTAATAACGGTAATAGGTGTCAAAGACTGCATTAAGGATGCTCTTAATAACATGAAGGGCTCCCAGAAAAACATCTCCCTGCTTAAAGAACTTTCCGTCAGAAATGAAGCTTTTGACAAAGATCCGGTTTCCGGAACTAAACTGGAAATCACTAAGCTGTTACGGTTCACCGCCTCCATTATTCCTAATATCACCCAACAACAGCTGAACATTCTACCGGAAGGTGGCTATGGGTCTACGTTCGGGCTGATAAAAGAGAACGATAAAACAATTATGGGCTCTTTTCAAATATCGGCCGACGAACTTTCTGCGCTTAAAAACGTAGGAGCCGACGGACAGCAACTTATGCAAAAGCTACTTATGTCGATACTGATGAAACGCATTGAAAATATGGATATGGAGAAGCAGAAGAATTAGTTCTAAAGTGCGCGAGTTCTAAAGTTCTAAAGTGAAGTGAAGGCGCCGTTGGCGCATAGCTTGCAGCTGGTAGCTCGTAGCGGGTAGCAGCAAATATTGATTTAACTCATAGCAATGCAATACGCCCGTCTGCGTCCGCCATAGCTCGCAGAGCGACGGCGGAGGGTCCGGCAGTAGCGGCCAAAGATTTTCCTTCAGAGAGAAGGAGCGAAAAGTGTCCTCCCTTAAGGCGGGACGAACAAGGAGAAGATTAATGACATTTACCCCCAACCGTATTTCATTCCTGCCTGCCATTATCCTTATGGCAATGCTCGCTTTGTTGAGCGGGTGTAAAACCAGCTCACGCAGTTTCTATATTTCTCCAACGGGCAGCGACAATAACCCGGGAACTAAATCCGCGCCATTTGCCTCTCTCTCTCATGCCGTCAAAGCTGTTCAAAATTACAAATCAAGTGCAGAAAACCCTCTACCGATAAACGTACTGTTAAGAGAGGGCCGCTATCAGCTCACAAAACCGGTTATTTTCACACCGGAAGACAGCGGCACACCAGAAGTCCCCATCACCTATGCATCCTACCCCGGCGAAAGCGCAGTGCTCAGCGGCGGCAGAGTATTGGAAGGCAGCTGGACCAAGGAACCCGGCAAGGAGTATTGGAAGATGGCTGTTCCAGAGGCGGCAGGCCACAAATTCCATTTTTTCTCGCTCTATGTATCGGGCGAATCACGAATCCGGGCCCGCACCCCCAACTGGGGAGAGAAAGTTTTCAGGGCTCAGGGAGAGGAACCGGGTGGTGATCCACGCCAGGCCCTGCAATACTGTGGCAATGATGTTGATCCCTCCTGGACGAATCCGACCGATATTGATGCGGTGTTGCTCTGCTCTTGGACCCCTACCATTCACCGCCTCACAGAGATTATCCCCGAAAGTAAGGTTATCCGTTTCAAAAGCTCACATGGCCGCAAAGTCGACTTCTGGGAGACCCACTTCCGCTACTACCTCAGCAATGTCTTTGAGGCACTTGATCAGCCCGGTGAATGGTACTTAAACCGTGACAGCGGCATGCTCTATTACTATCCCCTGCCAGGCGAAGATCCTAACAAACTCGAATTCATCGCACCAGTCATGAAATCCAACATGCTTCAGTTTAATGCTGATCTGGAGAAACACAGTTATATCAGAAATCTCCACTTTGAAGGATTGAGTTTTAGAGATCTGGATGGTGATATGGACAAGCACAACGGTGTCTACCGTCAGGGGCATATGTATCTGACCAGCGCCGTGGTAGCCACAGGGCTGCAGAACTCCAGTTTCAAACAGTGTGTATTCTCCCAGCTGGGTGAGTATGCCCTGGAGCTTGCCGATGGCTGCCGGGATGTAACCGTTGAGCAGTGCCACTTCTGGGATATAGGAGCAGGTGCCATTCAGACAGGTGTAACCAGTCTGGGAGCACTCAAAAAAGCGGTTGGTAATAATCCGCTGGACGAACACGGCTGTGCACCGGAACGTCGTGTTGAAAACATTGTAATCAACAACAACTATATCCATAAGCTGGGAACCATCTGGCACGGCTGCTACGGCATCGTCAACCGCTTTGCCTCACACTCAAAAATCACCCACAACGAAATCTTTGATATCCACTGGGATGCCATAGGTCTGGATGCCCGCTGGGCATGGGATGGATATAAATACTGTGAGGGCACCGAGGTGGCCTACAACCACCTGCATCATCTTGGTCTGGGGTACCACACTGATGCGGCCGGAGTATATCAATTCGGACCTCTGGACACTCACATGCATCACAACCTGATTCATGATGCAGTGGCCTATCCCTATATCTGCGGTTACGCCGGACTCTACCTTGACCAGCAGTCACGTGGCGCACTGCTTGAAAATAATCTGATCTACAATGCCGACTGGTTTGCACTTTTCCTGCATAAAGGGGTGGACAATATATTCCGTAATAATCTCTGCGCATTCTCAAGAGATGGCTTGATTGCGCGTGGCAGCCGCAATAAGACGTGGCAGGCCAACTACATGGATGCCTATCGCAATATCTACATCAGCACCAATAACATCATGCTCAACCGTGATTGGGATGATGGGGACCGTCCACCGCTAATCAACAGCAATCTCTATCACTCATGCTCCAGCGCAACCAACCTTATTTTTGGCGGAGGCAGCTTTGCCGCATGGCAGAAACGCGGACGCGATCTTGATTCAGTGATTGCGGAGTCAGGCTGTAAAGATCCACTCAACTTTGATTTTTCTCTGGCCCCCGATGCAAATGCATGCCAGGCAATTGGCTTTGTTCCCTTTGACAAAGAGATAAAGAAGGCTGGTCTAACCTGCAAAAAAGATTGGATCAAACTACCGACTTCATACAAACCACGCACACCGACAAAAACATGGTCTAAGGAAGACCTTATCAAATTCGCAGCCTTTGATCTGGACTTCAACAAGATGCCTGAAGGAAAACCGGTGATCGGCATTAAACAACAGGGCAACACCGACAAGGCCGGCTTCTTTGTAACAAGAGAGGTTGCAGGAGTAAACGGACCAGCTTGTCTAAAAGCGATTGACAGCAAATCATTAAAAAAATCTTTTTATCCCTACCTGGTTGCGGGTAGCCTCAAAAAACTTGATCTGACACCCATCAAATTTACCTTTGCGATTATGCAACCTAAAACAAAAGCGGGATCAATGACAATTGAATTCCGTGGTGACAGACAGACCAGCGAATCCGGCCCTCATATCAGGTTTTCAAAGGATGGCAAAGTGAATGCCGCAGGAAAAGAAGTTGCCAGATTGATTCCTGAAGAGTGGACACACTTTACAATCGAGTTCGGATTGAAGGAGCAGAACACAGGCAACTGGAAGCTGATAATAAAAAACAAGCAGGCAGCAAAGACCATCACCCTTCCCTTCAGACACAAGAATTTTGATGATATCAGCTGGATCGGCATCATGGCTGACAGCAACGAAGAAAGCGTGTTCTATCTGGATGATTTGAGTTTTAAGTTCGGAGCCGAAGTGGCAAAACAGGAAGAATAGAAGAATGGGAGATAGGAATAATAGGATTGATAGGATGTATGTCTTGTCTGAACTCTAAACTCCAACCACTGAACTCTGTAAATTAATATGAAAGTTCTATTACATACATGCTGTGCTCCATGCACAACTCATTGCATTGAAGCACTTCGTAAGCTCGGCCATAAGCCAACGCTCTTTTTTTCAAATGCAAACATCTCTCCTGCCGAAGAGTTCAACAAACGATTCAAAGAGGTAATCAAACTGGCAGGCATTATGAATGTGCCACTGCTGCTTGATGATCCGGATCATGATGAATGGTTGGCAATGGTGGCACAAGGGCTGGAAGCTGAACCGGAGAAAGGTCTTCGTTGTTCACACTGCTTTGAGTACGCACTTCAAAGAACATATCATCAAATGAAAAAAATGAGGCTGAATGGATTTACAACTACGCTCACTGTAAGCCCACATAAAGCGTCAGATCTGATCGCTAAGATCGGAAAACGGATCTCTGAAAGCTATCTGGATATAAACTTCAAAAAACAGGATGGATTTAAAAACTCGCTGGAGCTCAGCAAGGAGTATAAGCTCTACCGACAAAGCTACTGCGGCTGCGAATTTTCGTTACGGGATAATCGTGCAAGATTAATGGCCCAGCAACCTTAGAACATGAGGGCCAAAGGTAAGAATACCAATCGCAATGGATCCAATTACAGTAATAAGAACCCCGGCTGCAGCAACATCTTTAGCATTCTTGATCAGCGGATGATAATCAGGAGAGACAACATCAGAGAGAAACTCGATTGATGTATTAAAGGCCTCGGCCGTCCATACTGCCGCTATAGCCAGCACCAACCAACACCACTCGGGCTGCGAAAGATCAAGATATAATCCAACTACAATCACAGCAGCAGTTAAACCCACATGGCACCAGGCGCTGTGCTGGGTTTTCAAGAGGGTCCAGAGTCCGACAAAGGCATACCGAAAACTCTTGATCCGGTTCCGGATGGTGAATTCTTTTTTTTGCATGCAAATACTTTGCCATAAACACCGGTAGAACACACGCAGAAATTAAGGTTAGAAGTAGAATAATTTTCAAGACAAAAGAAGCAATTTTAGGCTCTTCGTTAATTTTTATGGAATTCCACACAATCTGTGGATGAGGTTGAAGAGCCCAATTTTAACGCAGATAAACCTGTAGATCCCGATTTAACCTACATTCGGCAGTTCAACTGCCGTTTTTAGGTTTAATTGGAATTTTCCGGTTGAAAACCAGACGTGCCGAGCTACTGCTAATCAGACCGCGCAGGTAGCCATTGGCATAAAGACGGCCGAGAATTCCATAGCCGGGAACAAAGCCCTCCTCAAGCTCCTCACCTGCCATTGTGGGCACGTGATCACAACGCAACGGCACATCAATCCCCTGTTCACGGTAGATCCGGAAAAGTTCAGCCTGATCAACCGTGCTTTCATCATGAAACAGCTCCACGAACTCCTCAGGGGTTCCCTCTACATCACGCACATGCACAAAAGCAATACGCTTACCGAAGTGTTTTACAGTATCTTCAAGATCAACACCCATCAATTTAAAATTGGCCTGACAGAAAGTAACCGCATTTTCCCGGCAGGGAGCCAATGCATAGGCCCGGTCATAGCCATCAACAGAGCCGAATATACGGGCAACACCCCCCAGCTCAGGCAGAGGTGGATCATCAGGATGCAATCCCATACGCACACCGAGACGCTGCGCCTCAGGCATTATTGCTTTGATAAAATATTCATAGTTGGCCCAGAGCTGCTCCGCCGCAAGAGGAGCCCCTTCTACCATCGCAGGGGCATCAGCGGCATTGAAATAAGTTGCTCTGGCACCGCCGCGCCCCGCTCGTTCTCCCGAGCGATGCCAGCCGGTGCCGGCCATAAAGTTATAACAGAGAAGACCGATATCCAGACGTGCCATGTTTTGCAGCAGCATGCGATAGTAATCCAAGGTCTCATCTCGTCCCGGCAGTCCGAGTTTAACAAGCGACATATCAAAAGGGTCCCCCTCCAATGCCACAACCCGCAAGCCTGCATCTGCAAGATCTGCAACAACAGCGGCAAGCGCATCGTAGTTCCAGGGCTCAGGTCGTCCGGTCAATTCAGGGGCAACCTTGACAACGACATCGTTGATTCCCATCTGCTTGCAGAGCTGCCAGAGGCGATGGGGTTTAGGCGGGACAAATTCGATTAAGTTCATAGCTAAAGAAGGTTGAAGGTTAAAGGTTAAAATCGTTAAAAAGGTTGAAGGGGTTAAAAGTTCTAAAGTTCTAAAGTTCTAAAGTTCTAAAGTTCTAAAGTTCAATAATCATTATAAACCACGAAAGGCAAGGATGCACAGAGTTATAAACCGTGAAGGACATTAAAAAAACTCTGAACAAGCCTTCTTTGCGTTATATGTGTTCTTTGTGGATAATTTACTGCAGTGTAGCATTTCGTGTCCTTCGTGGTTACAATTCTCAATTCTCAATTTTTAATTTTCAATTCTCAATTACACTCCGGTGGAAGCGAGGAAGCCGCCATCAACAGGAACGGTGATGCCGGTCACAAATTTGGCTTGATCATCATTGAGCAGCCAGCAGACGCAACCCAGCAGATCCTTGGCCTCGCCAAATTCGCGCTGTGGGGTATGCGCCATCACGCACTCGCCCCGCGCAGAAAGTCCGCCATCCGGTGTCATTAATATCTTTCGACTGCGGTCATTCACAAAAAAGCCCGGAGCCACAGCGTTAACGCGTATTCCTGCTGGAGCCAGGTAAACAGAAAGCCACTGCGTAAAGTTAATCACACCAGCCTTGGCTGCAGCATAAGCAGGTACGCGGGTTAATGGACGATAGCTGGTCATCGAAGCAAAGTTCAGAATACTACCTCGTCCCAGCCTGGCCATCTCACGACCAAAAACCTGTGAAGGAAGCATGGTCCCAACAGTGTTAGTTTTAATCACGGATTCAACGGCATCCATATCCAGGTCAAAGAAACCGCGCATCTCCTCCGGTTTATCTTCGAAGAGCTCATCTTTTTCAAAGACTGTTGTGCTGGTCGTGGCAACCGCCTGATTACCTCCGGCTCCATTGATCAAAAAGCGACAGACGCCTAGTTCCTCTGTTATCTCAGCACATGCCTTTTCAACCGCCGCCACATCGGTGATATCCGTCGGAATCACCAGCGCAGTTCCACCTGCCGCAATGATTTCATCAGCAACTGGCTGAAGCTTATCAACAGAGCGCCCCAGCAGTGCAAGCTTTGAGCCGCGTTCTGACAACTCCTTTGCAATCACAGAACAGAGTGTTCCGCCAGCACCGGTTACTACAGCAACCTGATCTTTAAATGTAAATTCTTTCATAATACGTTTCTCCTTTTGTTAAAGTTTTATCCGGGTGCAAATTGCTTCTGAGAAGCAACTCTACAGTTCACACATCAGTGAACTTTCATGCATTGGATCACATCGCCCCAACGGGGCTGAATCACCTTAGCCCCGGGCAACGCCCGGTGGATTCGGAAGCAAACATCATGTGGCCTGAAAGGTCACCTCAACTTCAAATTGACGTGCCCCTTCAGGGCACATAATCATCGTTACTATTACCCAGGGCGCTGCCCTGGGCTAACATTGTTTTGCCCCGTCAGGGCGACATCCCGAACATCAAACCTCTAACCTCAAACCTCTCACCCCTAACCCCTAACCCCTAAAAAAGTACTCTTTTGAATTCGTATAACAAATTTTCTTAACCAATCTCTCCAGCAGCGCCGGCTCATCCGGCATAATATCCGCGGCAACCCACTGGCCGAGCGTATTGCAGAGAATACGCCTGAAGTACTCATGCCGACTGAGAGAGAGCAGCGAGCGGGAATCAGTTGTCATTCCGATAAAGGAGGAAAGCAACCCATAGTTCGCAAGTGTCTCAAAATGGTTACGCATTCCCATAATATGATCGTTATACCACCAGGCGGGACCAAACTGAATCTTTCCCTGCACGCCATCCTCTGCGTAAGATCCGGTCAGTATTGCAAAGGCTGCACTATCCTCAGGATTGAGTGTGTAAAGAATTGTATTCGGCAAAGCATCACGGCTCTCAAGATAATCCAGGAATGTACAAAGCATTGAGATGTCGCAGCAGGAACCGGCAGCGGCATAGCCCCCCGATGCTCCGGCAAGTTTACGAAGGCGACTGCTGGTGTAACGTTGCGCACCGATATGCAGTTGCATTGTCCATCCGCGCATCTGATAGTTTGCTGCCAGCCAGAGCAGTATCCCTGACTTCAGTTTCACAATTTCATTGTCTGTAAGAGCTTCGGATTTCAGACGTTTTGCAAAAAGGGTCGCGGTTTCAGACGAAGTCACTGCTGCATACTCAAATCGATCCAGGGCATGGTCGGCCAGTTTACACCCGCACAGATCCATATCTACTAACCGGACAGATAGAGCCGTGCAGAAATCTTCATACGAATTTACACTCTGTCTCCCCCGCTCCCCCAGTTGCTTTAACCATGGGAGATAACCGGGACTATCAACAGCGAGAATATCATCACCCCGCAGAGAGGGAAGCACGGTTGCTTTCATAGAGGAACTCTGCATCTCTCTGTGATTTTTCAGATCATCTAAAATAAGATCAGAGGTGCAGAGGGTTTCCACATTACACTTTCTCAAAAACGATTGAGCAGAGTATTCGGGAGATGCCAGCTTCTCATTAACCTCCTCCCAGATAAAATCAGCGGTTTCAGAGCTAAGCTGTTTATCAATGCCAAAGAATCGCTTGAGCTCCAGTGCACTCCAGTGATATAGCGGTCCGCCAGCGGTTTTTTCAAAAGAGGCTGCCCACGAATCAAACTTTGTGCGGGGGTCACAGTCTCCGGTAATCAGAGCTTCAGGAACTCCGGCAATACGCATGGCCCGATGTTTATAAGGATCATGCGCCACCCACAGCTCCGTCAGATTTTCAAAACAGCGATCCTCTGCAATATCTGAAGGTGAGAGATGATTGTGATAATCAATCACCGGCAAAGCGGCGGCACAATCGTGGTAGAGCCTCTTTGCTATCTTGTTTTTTAATAAAAAATCTTTGTTAATCATTATTTATCTTCTTCCGGGAACAAAATTGCTGTTGTCCCTGCTTTCTTTAAATTCCACGCTGCCACCACGGCCAGGCAACAACAGATCAGACCAGCCGAGAGAGTGAGTTTCCCACTGAGCTCGTTGAGACTGAAAAGACTCATCACAGCAAAAAGAAGGCCACTCAGACCCAGTGCCAGACAGAAGAGACGCATGATCACATGCGCACCGTGATCACTGGAGTGATCCACTGTCACCGGAGTATCCAGCAACTTAAAAAACCTGGTAACACGGTTGATGTAATCCTGATCCCTGATCTCTCCGAAACAGGAGAGCAGCATAATCGCCACACACCATAAGGTCTGATAGAATGTAGCAGAGGCCCAGGAGAGACCGGAGTATTTCTGAAGGACGAATCCGGCAGCCACACCGCTGATCATGGAGGTGATTGCTCCCCATGGTTTAAACCGCCGCCAGATAACACCAAAAACCAAAGGAATCACAATAGGAATACCAATCAGTCCCATCAGCATCTTATTGGCCTCAAAGGCCCCTCCCATGTGTCTGACAAAAGTTGCCCCGACGACAATCACGACACCCAGCAGGAGGGTCATCAACCGGGCCACAAACATCTGTTCCCGGTTGCTAGCGTTAGGACGGAAGAGACGCTGGTAGATATCTTTGGTCAGCACACCGGCCGTCACATTATACTCAGAGCTGAGAGTGGACATCGTTGCAGCCAGCATAGCGGCAATCATCAATCCCATAACACCACGTGGCAGCAGGAGCTTACAGATACTGACATAGGCCTCCTCAGCGCTCTCCAACCCAGGCACCAGTTTAGCGGCTGCAATGGCCGGCAGCATAAAGATGATAGGACAGACAAAGAAAAGGATTGCGGAGAGAATGCCGAGTTTCCTGGCCGCACATTCATCTTTTGTAGCATAGAAACGCTGAATGAAAGCCCAGTTACCGTTGAATTTAATCAGGTTCATCAGGTAGTAAACAGCCAGAAACCACAGCTCCCCTTTCGGTCCGTTATTCCAGGTAAAATGATCGGGCAGAGCCTCACGCAGTGCACCAAATCCACCAGCGGCATTTATAGCAAGAGGAACCATCACAATCGTAATCATCATTAGAATAGCGCACTGTACAGCGTCGGTAACAACCACAGCCCAGAGCCCGCCTATCATGGTATAGACAACCACAATACCGCCACAGGCGATGATCGCCTGATTCATTGTGCATCCCAATGCCCCGGAGACAAAAACACTGAGCGCATAAAGTCTCACCATGTTATCCAGAATACGGAAGATCACACCGCCCCACGACGATATCTGCCGGACCGGAGCGTTATAACGCTGCTCCAGATACTCAACCGGCGTCACCAGGTTAGCACGGCGCCAGAGCTTTGCAAAGACAAGAGTGGCAACCACTGTGGCAGGCACCGCACTCCAGAGAATCAGCATGGAAACCAGACCATCCTTATAAGCAATTCCGGCATGCGCCACGAAAACAAAGGCGCTCATCATTGTCATGTAATTACTGACAGCACCCAGATGCCAGGGAACGCAGTTACCCCCCGCAAAGAAGTCTTTAACATTTTTGACAACCATGCCCAGAGCAATGCCGATACCTGCCATTAAAAAAAGGTATATGGCGATCGCGCTGTAATCCAGTATTTCAAGTCCGTTGGTCATTTAGTTTTCCAGTGACTTTATTCCTTCATTTGCCGCATTGATATTGATTTTACGGCAGCCGCGATACCAGTGTTCCCACTTGCCATAGCAATAAGCGGGAATTCCATTAATAATCTCCTGCATTTTTTTCGAGGCAACAGAAATATGTTTTTCACCGGCATCAAGGTTACCAAGGTCAAACATCTCGTTGGCCAGCAGAATATTCTGCAGGCACGCTGTTTCAAGTTCCATAAAACGAGCGGGATAGATCAGGTTATCATTCAGGAAACGCGCTTCCGCAGACGGCAGTGATTTCAAAATACTCCCGGCATGTGCCTGCGCTAACGCAAATCCCTGACTCTGCGATGCACAAGCTCTGATCGTATGACGAATACCAAGCGAGGGCGGATGCATATCACCGACTCCTGCCAGAAAGGCATCACGATCAGTTCCGGCATAAGCCTGCTGTTTTGATGCGAAAGTGAGTTTTTCAACGGAAGACCCCTTACCAAAATCCTTTTTATCGATCTTCTTGCGAAGCTTATTTACACTACGGGAAATTTTATGGAGAGTCTGTCCATCCAGGAGGTACGGAACTCCCTGCGTATCATGTATCTGATAGCTGCTGTAATAAACTTTATACGCATTGACAATCCGGCTCTGCTCCGTTGAGAAACGGTCAGTTACCCAGCCATTCAGCCACGCATCCGGATTGAAACCATCCATATTAAAAGTCATGTGTGAGGTGGCGCTGATGCCCAGCACAAACTCACGGATATTACTGACATTAAAGATAGCATACTCAGAGGCGTTTTGATCAACAGCGTCTTTCATCATAGCATACGTTTTGTGAGGCGAGACTGCGTGAGCCAGATGAGGGCCGCTACCAATCAGCCCATGATGATAATAGACACCGTACTTAACATCACTCTTGCGTTCCGTCTCATAGAAATCACGCTGCCAACGCCAGCCGGGGGAGTTGTCAGCAAAGATAATCATTGTATTCTCAGGAATTGTCAGCAGTCCCTTCTGGTTGAAAACAGAGCCCTCAGCCCAGAGAGTGGTAGAAACATACTTGGCCTTGCCTCCGGTAACCTGATCAACAATCTTACGCTGAACAGCCATGGCCTCCGAGATTAGGCGACCACGGTCAGCATCCGACTGCGGGGTGTCTGGATCAGCCATCCACATGGGACGGTCAGCAATACCGCGCAGGCCGATCTGCCAGATCACATTGGGATACTGCGCCCATTTCTGCGCATACTTAATCCATACCTCCTTAAGTTCCTCCGGACGGCCAAAGTAAGAAAATTTATAATCCTTACCCCGCTCCTTCCAGTAGTTAAAGAAACTATAAGCACTAACTCCCATTGGTTCGATATGATGCTGTGAAAGAAAAACCCCTCGCCGAGCGCAGGCTTTAACCAGAGCCTCTTCCGGTGGATTCATGATGTCGATAAAGCTGGCAGGAATAATCAGATTGAAACGGCTACGAACAAGCGCCTCCGCCAGTACGTCCATGGCCTTTACATTCACCACCTGCTTATAATAGTGATAATCGATATTGCGTGGTCCACCACTCTCCATCCAATGGGTCAGCAGATCTTCATCATTGATAAACCAGCCACGGAACTTAAATGATGGATCATCCTGCTTTATCAGAAATGATTCCCAACTGAGAGCATCACGTTTCTTCGGTTCAATGCCCGACCATGCATAGAGCGGATCAACCTTTAGATATTTCTCACAGAAATCATAGATACCGAACATAGTACCGCGAGCATCGCTGCCGGCGATGAACATATTCTTCTCACCCTTATGCGATAGAACGCGATAGGACTCCCATTTTCCTTCAAGGCCGATCAGTTTTTCATGATGGAGCTTATTAAATAACTCCATTGCCTGCGGATTACTGACCGTACCAATCACAACGGCACCGGAGGCGGGAACATCTCCATTTTCAATCAGCTGCGGACGCTTACCGGTAATGCGTTCAATATCTTTAATCAGATCCTCTGCTGCAAGACAGACAAACTCCTCCTCCCCCGGAGCAATAACAATGGGTGACGTACGCAGAGGGGTTACCAGTTCAAAGGAGTTAGCACTGCAAAACGCGACCATGCAAAGCGAAGCAGTTAGTTTAAGAGATATTTTCATGTTAATTTTCTGTGTTATGGGCCATATGAGCCTCATGGGCCACATGGGATGTATAGATGTTGTTCAAAAAAAGCAGGTCCGGTTTTTAACCGGACAATCCCGATGAAATCGGGATCTACAGAACATCCACAGCCCCGCTTTCTACATAACAATTTTCTTTTCTACAATCAGAACCGGGGCATCATAGACCGGCACATCCGTGAAGATCACCACATCGCCTTCGCGGCTGACACGATCCTTTGGAAATTCATAGATGCGTCCAGTAATCAGATCAACCCATACCGGTTCTTTGATAGTACACCCCTTGACCGTTATCTTTGCACTACCGGTTTCCGTTGACTCAACGGGCATAGCACTACGGTCCCAGAGGACAATCAATTGATCTCCACCCTTAACCTTGCTATAAAGATAGGCAGATGTACGGTTCTTATAATCAACTGTGATATCAGCCTCTTTGACCCGATCAAGGGTGTTATCAAAAACCGCAACAGTATTCTGCACACCATAGTAAACCTTCTTTATTTTTTCCACCTGATGATTTGTATCGGTATAAAGCAGCCCTTTGCGGTTGATGCTACTTGCATCCTTGCCTGCATAGATCATATCCATCATAGCGAAGACCATGGACTCAAAATCGCGCCCCAGATCACCCATCATACGACGCAGAACCCATTTACTCTGTCGCAGCTCCGACCAGTCCAAGTTTCTCAGAGCTAACTGTGGCTGACGTTCAGAGGGGCAGCCACTCTCGCCCTGGCGTATCTTAACTTTATCAGTATATTTTTCAAGCACCCGCTTTGCCTTGCCGAAACCACCATAAAGAGAATCCGGATTTTTCGGGTAACCATGCAGAGTCATCCAAGTAAAGAGATCCAGAGCCCCTTGCTCATCAATATGTTTGATAAACTTATCAAACCAATCAGCATTACAGCCTGCCATTGCCAGACCGGCAATCCTGCAATCCGGATTATCTTTTTTCAGAATTTTGGCGGTCATCACATTGAAGTCAGCGGTCAATGCAGGAGTGTTAGCTTTATGCAGGTTCGGCTCATTCCATATCTCCCACTCATTCACTCGATCGCTATAGCGTTTAGACATGGCAGTTACCCACGCTTTCCAGCCGGCATAGGCCTCTTCCGAGACCGGCAGTTTAGCTCGCAGATAGGTGCCACCTCCACCGGCATAAACCGGGTTACCATAGGATAGTTCCATCCAGACCTTGATACCACGTGGTTCACAGTAATCTACAACCTCATCAAGCCATTTGAAATCATAAACACCCTTCTCTTTTTCACAACGGGCCCAACCGGTCTGAAAACGGATTTTCTTGATCCCTAATGGTTCAAGGTAAGACTTATAGGCATCAAAGTCGGTATACTTGCGATCAACCGTTTCACAGCCGACTGACCAATTGGATGATTCAATCTGTTTCGTACTGCGAGGCTTAACAGAACCGATCCGTTTTAAACCCGGCTTCAGATCTGTCTTTGCCCGATCCGGCGAGGTATCAATTTTCGGCTGAGCCTGAAGCGTAAGCGCAGCCAGGCAGACAAAAGGTGCAATATTCCAAATAATACGATTTTTCATTATTTAATCCTTTTACTACTTTTTTCAGACTTTAACTTTAAAGGAACTTGTTTCCGTTCTGCCAACAACAGCACATAGAACTGCTATTCTGCCAAAACTCATTAAAACAGGATTTAACAATATAGTCATTTTTATAATTATTCCTCCGGTATTCTAGGGCGCATTTCACTTCCGTTGAGTATTTTCTTGCGTGAAGTGGATGAAAGTAATGCAAGCTTCCAGCTTGCTTCCCATACTATCAGCCAAGCTGGAAGCTTGGGTTACCATGAAATTGCACATTGTTGCAAGATTATAGTAAATTTCATACTTCAACGGGACTGACTTGCTCCCTATGTTCTGTGTTTAAGAATAAACCACTTGCATTTGTTATGCAATAACGTTAAAAAGAAGTTCGTTTACGTTTTTCGGAACTTATGAAGAGAACAAAGAGAGATAAGATGCCTCAAGTGGCGGTGCTGCTGGAATCATCACACGGGACATCCCGCGCCATGCTGCAGGGAATTCTGCAATATGTCCGTGCCCATGGACCATGGAGCATGAACATGGTGCTGGGAGGTGCTGATGACCAGAAAGTACCTGATCCTCACTTGTGGAAAGGCGATGGCATCATCGGCCGCATACCGAATGACATTGCGGCCGAGGCGGTGATTGAGTCTGGACTGCCGGCAGTCATCTTTAATCCCTACGATCGCTACATCCAGGAGAGTCACCCTCTTTCACGCTGTCACCGGGCACAATGCGACTCACATGCCATTGGCACACTTGCCGCGGAACACTGCCTGGGACATGGAGTTGATCATTTTGCCTTTGTGGGAGTGCCGCATGAGATCAACTGGTCACGCTGGCGTCAGGAGGCCTTTGCAATCCGACTGCAGCAGAACAGGCAGGAGTGCCACTTGTATCCAGAACCTCCGGATGGAACGCACGAATGGAGCACAGAACGCGAGATGCTCTGCGATTGGCTGCGGAAACTCCCGAAACCGCTGGCCGTATTTGCCGCCAACGACAACCGGGCACGTCAGGTACTGGATGCCTGCCTGCATGCGGGAATATCCGTTCCGTATGAAGTTACGGTTTTAGGAGTTAATAACGACACCCTGATCTGTGAGACCTGCATCCCCACGCTCTCCAGCATCAATGTTAACAACAAAGAGGCGGGCTACAAAGCAGCGGAGATGCTTGACCTGCTGATGCAGGGCAAGCAACCCGGTCAAAAGATAGTGACATACGGTCCGGGTGCCGTTACCACGAGGGGCTCCACCAGTAGTCTGCAGATCTCCGACAAACTGGTTATCCGGGCACTTGAGTACATCAGTGTGAATGCAGGGCTTAATATACGTGTTTCAGATGTGGCAAACCACCTTAATATAACACCCCGCTGGGCGGAACAACGTTTTAAAGAGGCAACCGGACAGTCGCTGCATCAAATCATTCAACAAGCACGTATGAACACCATCTGTTCATTGCTCAAAGAGAGCGATCTCTCACTCAGCGAAATCTCAACCCGCTGTGGATTTGCACAACAGCACCATCTCTGTAGTATCTTCAAAAAAGAGTTCGGTATTACCATGAGCGAATATCGCAGACTTAACAGCCTAAACACCTGAAGAAGGGTGCATTTCACCTCCCTTGACTATTTCCTTGCATGAGCCAAAGTCGAATAAAGTAACGCAAGCTTCCAGCTTGCTGACATACAATAAGCCAAGCCAGTCTTCGCCCTCCGGGCTACGCCCCGACACGGCTGGAAGCTTGGATTACATTGTTAAAACAACTAATAATTGTTCAAATATAGTAAATTCCGTACTTCAACGGAGGTGTCTTGCGCCCCTCGCAAATAAGCGGCAATCATCCTCTTGATCACCCATCATATTTGAGTTAATATATTTACTATGACTGAAAATGAAACTGACGAAAAACCGGTTGAAGAGAAACTGATCCTTTCAGAGATTGAAGTGCGGGTATTGGGATGTCTGATCGAAAAAGAGATATGCACACCTGAATACTATCCTTTAACATTGAATTCCCTTGTCTCGGCCTGCAACCAAAAATCGAATCGTAATCCAGTGATGCTCGTTGATGACAAAACCGTTATCCGCACAATTGAAGATCTGCGCTACGACAAACAACTTGTCCGACAGTTCACCTCAGCCGGAAGCCGCGTCCCTAAATATAAACACATGTTTCCCGATCACTTTGATTTCACACCCCAGGCAACTGCTGTTCTGTGCTCGCTTTTTCTACGCGGACCGCAGACCGCAGGTCAACTCCGCACACACACAGCCCGTCTGTTCTCTTTTGCGGATATAAGCGAAGTTGAAACCACTCTGAGCACTCTTGTCGAATGGGAAGATGGTCCATTTGTCGTAAAACTTCCACGTGATTCCGGTTGCCGTGAACAGCGCTGGGCCCACCTCTTGTCCGGCGATATAGATATATCTCAAGCAGAGGTCAAACCCAAACCCGAACCGGCCCGGCTCATAGTTCAAGCTGAAAACGAACGTATTGCTGCACTGGAAACCGAAGTTGCAGAGCTCAAGAGTCAGGTCAGCCAGCTCGCCTCCGATCTCTCTACATTCCGCCAGCAGTTTGAATAATGCGCTCGCCGCGCATTATATCATTCCGCTACACGGAATCGTATTATGGAAGGGCCAGTTTATTAGCAGGCTACGCCTGTTGCAATTTAAGTCTCTTACACTAAATTTATGGATTGATTATTGTTGCTTTGTATAGCCGCATCAACAACACCTATGGTCATCATTAAAAGCAAATTAATATAGAAGGCCCAGAAAAAATTTCGGAATTTTCCTGTTGCGTTTTTGGGGAGGGGCGGGGTAAACTATTTTGATTAGATGGTAGCAACACGGTGGGGCTACATTGATAGTTGCACCATAAATCAACTGTTGATCACAGGGAGATATTTCAATGCACAGATGGGTTTTAGTGTTCACCTCAATCTTACTGGTGATAACCGCTGTGACCATTATCAGAGGTGGACGATCATGCCGCTCCTACTGGCTGGCCTGGTGCGGACTTGCATCAACCATAATCGGCGACTATTTTCTCTCGCTGAAGAACGCCCCTCTTCATTCACACGACTTTCTCTGCGGTATTGCCGGATTCTCAATCGCGCAGATATTCTGGATTATCTTTCTGCGTCAGCACGCAAAAGGAAGTATCCGTATCGCCGCAGCCCTGTTATTCAGTTTCGGCATCCTCTTCGCAGCACGCGTGATTCCAGCGCTGGGCTCAACTCTGCTGGCTGGTGCACTGACACTTTATGCCCTGCTTTCGATCATCAGCGTCTCCTATGCCTGCGGTACACACAAGCTCTCCCCTGCCTGGCGATACGGAGTCTGCTTCCTCCTCTTTTCTGACTCCATGATCGCCTTCAGCTGCATTCTCAATGTTCCCCACATTGGACAGCTTATAGGCATCACCTATCTTGCGAGTCTGCTTTTCATTGCTGTGGCTATCGCAACATGCGGCCGGAAAAAGAAAATATTCCCGCGACTCCGGCATCTCAAACACATTCCCTTCTTCATTTTTCTCGGCGGCGTCTCTTCCCTGATTCTCTTCCTGCTGGCAATGCAGTTCTATCCCGGAGGAACCTACAACCCCTGCCGCTGTATGCTGAGTCGCCTCGGACGAACACACCTTCATGGCATTGCCTTTCCCGCATGCCATTACCTCTTCACATCAAGCCTTGTTATAAGCGCCGGCATCACGGCACTGTTCTTTCCGGCCCTCAGCTGCTTTGTGAAAGGCCCGCTACAAAAACAGTGTCTCCTGTGGGGTGGCACCCTCAACTCAGCGGGTCTGCTGACCATCGCCTTTGTCCCTGAAAACGTCCACGGGTTCTTCCATAATGTCGGGTGCATCGCAGCCGTCGTGGGTGGAGCCACAGCCCTCATCGTTCTGACCCCGCAACGATACAACCCCCGGGTGCCGGGAAGTGTACGCTGGTCATGGCTAGTCTGGTGCTGCACACTGGTCGCCATCTTTGAATCCTTCCTCATCCTGCACCGCTTCAAAATTCTCCCTTTTGCCCCATACGTGCCCACCTGCCAGAAGTTTCTGATCCTCACATTTATCGCATGGATAGAATATTATGCCTTTCTTTTATTCAGGAGAACCCGACGCCAGAAACATCATCCATATAGTCGGCGATCAGAGTTCCTCCTTCAAGATATAGATCATATTGATAATCTGGATTAGTTGTTATCCCCTTCCAAAAACAAGTAAAATCAGACCCTTCAACGCAAGGGAAGATCCCGCGGGATTGGTTCTTACGGAACAATAAAATGCATCCAACCCGGAATTTCTGCACCAAACGCTATTCCGGTTTAATTATTCCAACCTTGCTGAAGCTGAATGATTTCTCAGAGATAATCTCAAGAGATTCCGGCATATGCGTCTTGGGGTAAGGTATATCCACAACCGGCTTCAGCCAGCGTACTGCATTAGCCAGGACTTTCTGTACATTCTCGTTATAATATGTGGGAAAGGCTTCATGGCCCGGGCGAAAATAGAAAATCCGACCAAAGCCTCTCTGAAGCGTGAACCCGCTACGAAAGACCTCACCTCCTTCAAACCAGGAAATAAAAATAAGCCTGGCATCACCGGCAATCATAAAGGGCTCACCATACATCTCCTCGTAGGGCAGTTCAAAGTGCTCCGGCACACCTGCGGCAATAGGGTGGGCAGGGTCAACCGTCCAAAGACGTTCACGCTCTCCGACTTCACGCCAGTGGAGTTTTCCACTGGTCCCATTCAAGGCACAGAATATCTTTGACATATGAGCTGAGTGCATCACAAGTAGTCCCATGCCATCCCAGACCCGCTGCTGCACGCGTCTAACGATGGCATCATCCACCTTGTCATGAGCCGCATGCCCCCACCAGAGAAGCACATCCGTATTATCGAGAACCTCCTGTGTCAAACCATGTTCCGGTTCATCAAGGGTAGCGGTACGGATATCAAGATCCGGCGAGGCTAAAGCCTCAGCCAGATATCCATGGATACCTTTAGGATAAAGCTCCTTTACGGATGCTTCCTCCTTTTCATGGATGAACTCGTTCCAGATTGTGACGTTTATCTTTGAATCTGACATTTTAATTCTCCTATTTAGAATCATTTCCTCAAAATTTATTAATTAAATCAGGAAAAGCTTCTGATCTTAGTAGCGATATAATCGGTGAGTTTCTCTTCAACGGGCTTGAAGTACAGGTCCACCGGTTTGAAGGCTTCACCATTCTTTTTAATTTCTGCAGCCACTCCGCACAGAAAAAAGCTCTGCAACTCGGTGGCAATGTTTATTTTGGCAACCCCGCAACCGATAGCCGCCCGTAACTGGTCCACAGAAACACCGGTGCCTCCGTGAAGGACGAGAGGCTGTGATACGCATTGGCTGATTTCACGCAATCGTTTGATATCCAGCACCGGTTCGCATTTGTAGAAACCATGCGCTGTTCCCACGGAGACAGCCAAAACATCAACACCGGTCTTTTCGATAAACTCCACAGCCTCCGAAGCACTGGAAAGTTCCGGAAGACCATCCCCAAAAGGCACATGACCGATCTCACCCTCGATTGTCACACCGGCATCATGAGCGATGGTTGCAGCTTCGGCTGTCAGGGCTATGTTTTTCTCCAGAGGATATTTCGAGCCATCAAACATAACCGAAGTGTAGCCCAGGGCTATTGCCTTACGGATCTGATCCAATGACTCTCCATGGTCAAGATGGAGGGCAATAGGGATATCCGCCTCAGCCGCTAACCTTTCGGTCATGGCTGCTATGAGCGAAGCACGCTCATCATTGAAAAGCCGTTGATAAACCTGGATAATAACCGGTGAGTTCTCCCGCACCGCCGCCCTGAAGATGGAAAGCACGGTTTCAAGGTTTGCCGCATTGAAAGCTCCGACAGACCGTAAATCATTACGGGCCTGCGGAAGAATCTGATTAAAAGTTACTAATGATGACATGTTTTCTTTCTTATGTTATTCGTGTGGGTTGTCCACAATCAAAGCTGTTCTTTAGAATAAAAACGGTATCGACATCGCTATCGGTATCGGTATCGGTATCGAATAACAAAACTGATAGCTGAGTCCGATAGCGATAGCGATTCCGATTCCGATTAGCGATAATACTTCGGGCGAAGCACCCTGCATCCCGTATCCAATTATTTAACCACAACCGGCTCAATATCCAGCCAGCGGCAGAGTTCCAGTAATTCGTTCTCGATATCCGCATGTACCATAGTGTAATGGTGTTTAAAACCCTGATTCATAATCGTATCCACAAAGCTCTTTACAGAGCAATCGAAACGGATATTAAGCGGGTTGCCACGGATGAACGGTTCTGTGTCGATAGCGGTTCCCGCTGCAATCAGCATGCGGTAACCATCGCCATCCTCATCAAGCTGAGCCAAGGTGACCCGTCCCTCTTTCAGGGGAAACTCGTTGGTAAGTCCTTTCTTGTTACCGCCATCTACACGGAAGTGCTGATTAAGGACAGTCTCTTCAAAGTTTCGGCAAATTGCTGTTGGTGCGGCACCACAATGCCACAGTACGGCTGTGTTCTGGTCATAATCAAAGGATATAAGGTCAGCGAAGAACGGCGTTCCTTCACTCAATGAAGCCTGTATCTGCATAAGCACAGCTCCCAGAACATCACCTTCACAGCTACTCACCAAACCAATGTTGTTCAACATGCCAATGGTGGCACAAGGGGCAATTCCGTAGATATCGGACCACTCCGGCCAGCAGCGGACCGCATAAGCAGTAAGGCCATACTTTTCAGCACTCTTGAGCATTGCCTTATAAAGTCTCCCGGCCGGTTCAAGTGCAGCCTCAACCTTTTCGCAACGCTTAGCAGAGCTCTTCTTAACAACATCCAGACCCTGCTGTACCTCCTCTTCGCTGAGTTTACCCGATGTATCAACAATCTCCAGAAGATCAATGATCTCAATTTCAGGCCCTATCAATGCACGCAGGCGCATCTCATCACAATTGGATGTATAGAAGCCCGGTACGCGTCCGCCGACCAGACCAACCTTAGCGACATTCAGTTCAGCCAGACACTTGACTGTGGTAAGTGGCTTTGCCAGAATTTTTGCAGCATCGGCAACCGGACCGAAGACAGAGGCATACTTGCATCCCAATTTACGCAGGGTATGGACAGCCATGTTAGCACCACAGAATGAATTCTGTGCCCACATACCGCCTTCCTGCGGCACCTCAGGCGTAGAATAAATAATAATAGGAACCTTCATCCGTTTTGCAATCACCGGAATAATTGCACCGACAGGAAATGTGACAAAGTGCACAACGATGGCATCCACATCCTGACGGTTCATTTCTGAGCAGAGTTCATTCGCCTCTGCTGTCGTGGTAGTCAGCGCTCCACCGTGAACCAACTCATACGGCAAGGCCGCCAGGCTTTCTTGCATACCTATGCGCACCGCCTCTATTTCAGGGGTGGCCCAACTGGCTTTCGACAGAGCGAAATATCCGATTTTAAATTGCTTCATACATTTATCCTTCATATACGAGAGTATCCTCAATTGTCATAATTTTAATTTTGGGTTCATATTTACTGAATACCTGTTTAACATAGAGAGAGGCAGTTACAAAAGGTGTCTTCGTGTCATTTCCGGCAAGCTCAACAACGTGGTGGCAGAGCTTACGACAGAGTTCAGGATTCAATTCGTCAAAAACCACTGCACCCTCGCCGACAGCGGTTGATTCTTCAGTGTTTGTCCCGAAGGGTAGCAGATTCCATCCGCTTTTCTCAAGCAACTCACTCGCTATTTCAGAAGAATCACAATAGTTCTTCAGAAAATCACTCTCCATATAGAAAGCCTTGCGTTGCTCTGCTGAACCAGCTGATTTTTCCAGCAGGTACTCAGCACAGTGAACAACCTTAACTTCACTGAGATTCTCCTTCAAAAAATGGTATGATGAGGGTTCCGCAACAACCAGGGTTTTGCAACCCGACTCTGCAACCTTCTGCTTGAATTGCTCAAGTACCTTCTGTGACTCATTGAAGAACCCAAGCACCTCCAGAGCTTTACCCGGATCTCCTCCGGTTATCGTCATGCATCCGGGATACAGTGAAGGATTTTTCCCGAGATAAAGGAGCTCTCCCTTGCCAGAGATACTGAAGCTCACACAAACAAGTTTATCAGCAACTGATTTCACTTTCTGCGGAGCAAACCCTGCTTCGACGATGTCCCGACGGGCAGCGATTGTGATGCCGATTTCATCGTAGTGGCTGACGCAGTGGGTACGGTTTGCCCCGCTCAACGCGCTCCGGTAAAATGTGTCAATGAAATCACGGTTTTTCAGATTGGCAGGATCCATCCTTATCCGATCAGCGATAAGTGCGCGGCCCCGGGGGATATCAGATTCCCTGAAGGTTACGTTACCGACAGGGTCAAGGTGACGGCACATAAAGCAGAAACGGCACGCATTGATAGCGTCCTCAAATTTGTCGATATACATGATTTAAACTCCTTTTCCCGGGAAGCCCATCTTGCCGGGGTTCATGATGTTGTTAGGATCAAGCGTTTTTTTAATGCTTTCGAGTACGGTGAAGGCCGGCCCATAGAGGTCTCTCATTATGCGCCCGAGCTTGAGGCCAACGCCATGGTGTTCGTTGATTACGCCACCTTCTTTAATGGCTGCACGGATGGTCATATCCCAGATCCGGTTGTAGAGCGCAATGGCCTCAGTGGGGTCTTCAGGCGGTTCATCGATGATGAAACGAGCGTACAACATGCAGCCCCAGTCATACCAGTGGGAGAAATGCCCAATGAACGTTGCTTCAGGAAAGTTTTCGTTCACGGTTTTCTTCATAGCCCAGTAGACATTCTCGATATTGGAGAAGGTTGCCACTGTATCCAGAGTGCCGAACGCTTGCGGCATATGGAACATGTAGGGCGGGTAGAAGAACTTGTAGCGGTTATCCCACCAGCTCTGTCCCGCTTCGACACCGAGGTCTTCGGTCGCCGTTTTTGCGCAGATGGCGCAGGCGTTTTCCAGTTGAAGATCGACGATCTTTTCAGGTCCGTCAAAGCCGAAGACGAGATAGGCACCCTGTTTGTCAATGCCGAGAACCCGCTTGACCAATTTTTCGGTCTCGTTTTCGTCGTAGAGCCTGACCACACAGGGCTGCAGGCGACTGGTCATAATCTTTGAACCAGCGTCCATGGCCTCATGCATAGTCTTGAAGAGAAACGCATGGAACTTGCGTGACTCGGGGATCATGTGGATTTTCATGGTCGCACGGGTGACCACGCCGAGCGTGCCTTCACTGCCGAGGTAGAGTTCGGTGAGGGACGGGCCAGAAGCATGACGCGGCACTGGAAGGGTATGGATGATCTCGCCGGTGGGGGTGACCACCTCCAGCGACATGATCATATCCTCGATTTTGCCATACTTGGTGCTCAGCACACCGGTGCCGCGATGGGCAATGAATCCGCCAAGTGTTGCGCAGGCGATGGATGCAGGGAAGTGCATTGTGCTAAACCCTGCCTTGTTGACCTCCCACTCCAGGTGCTGTGTGTTGATGCCGACTTCGACAGTGACCGTCATGGAAACCGGGTCTATGGACAGAACCTTGTTCATGCGCTTCATGTCCAATATAATGCCGCCGTAGATAGGCAGCGCACCGCCCTGTGAGCCTGAACCGCCGCCCCACGGGGTGACGGGGATCTTGTGGGTGTTAGCGATCTTCAGAACTTCAGCGACTTGCTTTGAGGTCGACGGATGAACGATGAAGTCGGGCGGTGTGGGCTTTCCTCCGCGATCATGCCAACATTCGGGCACCCAGTAGTAGTCGATCGAATGGCCGAGGGAATCGGCATCATTGTTCTGCACATAATCATCGCCAACAGCCCAGGTAAGCTCGCTGAGAATCATCTCGTGCATATAATTCCTTGCAGTACTCATTTTATCTGCCTTTGTGAGAGCGTCCTTAAAACGCTCGGGTTTTTTTTGCTATCTAAAATTATTTATGCGTTTATCTGCTGGTAACACCCAGCCAGTGCATCATGAATGCTGCGGTAATGTTCAAACTGTTTTGCGTAGAACTGCGCAAGTTCAGGGTTTGGAGTCAGTTCCCGATCATAACGCAGGCACTGCCGCACAGCAGAACGTTCATCTTCAAACATTCCAATACCGACACCGGCAACCAGAGCACTGCCAAAGGAGGCATCGCAACAGGCCGGGCATTTCACCGATTTATTAAAAACATTGCAGACAATGCTGCTCCACAGCGAACTCTTCGCGCCACCCCCTATCAGAAGAAATTCATGGACATCCAGATCCATCTTTTCGATAGTACGGTAGCAATCACGCAAAGAGTAGGCCACACCTTCAAGCAATGCTCTCGACATATCGGCCCGGTTGCTGGCTAGGCTCAGGCCGGTAAAACTTCCACGCAGATTGGAATCCCAATAGGGAGAACGCTCTCCCTGAAGATACGGGTGAAAGAACACACCGTTACTACCGGCAAGTGAACCTTCCGCCGAACGATCAATCTCATCATAGGATGTTCCCGGCGCACACAATGTATCACGCTGCCAACGCTGACAGACAGCCGCCGAATTGGTTGCCGTAACGGTGTACCACATACCGGGAACAACGTGTGAATAGGTCAGTGTCTCGGGATGAGGATGCGCTTCAGCGGTCATGACATTGACATTCCCGGCGGTTGCCAGTTTCAGGATGCACTGCCCGGGATCAATTGCACCAGCAGCGTAATCCTCCACAGCCGAATCACTGGTCCCCATCACCACTGGCAAACCTTCAGAAAGCCCGGTGTCCCTTGAAGCATGCACTGAAATCTTTCCTGCGATGTCTATCGGTCTGCCAATTTCCGGAAGCTTACCCACCGGTATTCCGGCAAGCCCGCAAAGCGTTTCGGACCAGCAAAACTCCTTCATATCCCAGAGCAATGATCCCTGGGCCTCTATAAAATCGCAAGCCATTTCACCTGTCAGCAGATAACGGACGTAGTCCTTAACAAAAAGAATGTGTGATGTCCGGGCAATAGACTCCGGTTCATTGTTGTTCAACCACATCAACTGGGGAAGCGTCCATGTCGGTGCAGGCAACTGATATGCGATCTCAAAGATCTTCTCAGCATGGCCATCCCGCCTGAGCATATCACACTCGCGTGTACTGCGCTGATCGGTCCAGATGATTGTCGGCCGCACAACATTCATTTTGCTGTCCAACAACACCGCTCCATGAGTATAGCTGTCCAGCGAAACCGCGGCAATGCGGTCACGGTGCTCCAGCCCTTTCAGAACGGAACACATTACTCTATACCAATCGGCCGGATTCTGCTCCGCCCAGGCCGGACGAGGATGACTGCTCGGATATTCACCCGATGCACTTTCAACTACATGCCCCGATGAATTAACAACGGTCACCTTGCAGCCACCAGTCCCAAAATCTATACCCAGTAAACAATCCTTTTTCATTATCCCAGAATCCATTTATGAGCAGGATCAATTACAGAGAGAAACTTACGATGATTCTGTCCTGTCATAATCCAAAGATAGTACATAGTGTATCCCGGCGCATTAATTACCGGATGATAACCGCGAGGAATGAGAGTGGTATCGTTCTGCTCCACTGTGCATGTATAGTCAATAGAACGGTCATCCGTATAAATTTTTTGAATACCATACCCCTGTTCAGGGTTGAAACGGAAGAAATAGACCTCCTCCATGTCAACCTCCTCCGGCAGGTTATCAGCATCATGACGATGTGGCGGATAACTTGCATGGTTACCGGATGGAATGAAAGCCTCACCAATGAAAAAATGATCCGAAGGTGAATCCTCCGTAAGAATCAGATAAGCATCCCGCTGATAATTCTCCTTGCCGATATGAACCTCTTTCACCTGCTCAGGAGTTATCATGTAAGGATCGGTTCTGGATGAAGACGGCGAGGCAGTCCAAGCGATTTCAACATCGGTATCCGCTGTAATAGTGTAGGATGTTTCGCAAGGAAGATAGGCCATATAGGGTTTGCCTGAAAAAACATCCTTACGTTTACCGATTCCTGTGAAATCGAAACCCTCACCTGAGACCGAACATGTGCCGCCGAGAACAATAAGTGCCACTTCACTGCCTGCGCTTTCTGCGCTATACTCCTGCCCTGCATTCAGAGAGATAATCCCGAATTCAGTCGACTTAAGATCGCCATCACCTATCGATGATATTTTTGTAAAACCGTTCTGCGGTTTATATCCTTTAAGATATTTGCTCATAATTTCCTCTTTCCTTTAATAAAATCTTATAGCCACAAAATTATTGTTTCGTTGTTTTTTTATCCACAGATTTCCAAGATTAAGAGGTATCGATTTAACCTTCTCCTCTGTGTCTCTGTGCCTCTGTGGTAAAACATGCGTAGCAATTTTTTCGTGCTTTTCGTGACTTTCGTGGTTAACAATTCATCAGCCTTTCAACTGTTTCAAAATCCGGTATGGCAGTGCGTCCTCCCAGCTCGGTGCACTTCAGCGCAGCCGCGATAGTTGCAAAACGCATACTGACATCCCAGGACATACCGCGTGCAACAGCCACGGCGAATGCTCCGTGATAGACATCTCCGGCACCCGTGGTATCAACAATCTTCTCCACCTGATAGGATGGGCATTCAAAATAGTTCTCTCCATCAAAGCCGATAGACCCATTCTTCCCGACCGTAACACCTGCAAACTTACGTTGACCGAAGAAAAGTTTTCTTACGCCATCTGACACACAGGATGTGCCAGTATAAGCCTCGGCAAATTTTTTCGAAGCAATCACTATATCGGAGAGTTCAAGAAGTTCATCGATTCCAGGCACGACGGTACCTGCATCAATAGAAACCAGCACTCCGCAACTACGCGCCAGTTTTGCAGCAGCAATAGCTGCCTGGGTCTGATGCCCATCAAGGTGAAGAACATCCACATCTTGCAACTGTTCAGCAGTGATATCAGCCCCGGCAAGCGGGACTGCGCTGCCATGGGTCCATACTATACTGCGCTTGCCGCTTGTGTTATCCACCCAGGAGTAGGCCGCTGGTGATTCGGCACCCTTACTGATTTTCATACCGGTAACATCAACACCCTCCGTCTGAAAAGCCTTAACAATCTGGAGACCACGCCCGTCATCGCCGATCGCACCACAGAAAACAGTAGCCGCTCCCAGACGAGCAGCCGCCACAACAGCCGTGGCAGCGGGACCACCACCTTGCACAAGGCTCTCAACAATCTCGACCTTGTCATCAAGGGGAATACGGGGCACTATGCACAGGTAGTCCATGCCACAGAATCCTATCCCGGCAATCTTAACTGTTTGTTTGTTTTTCATAATGATTTCAATATCCAATATCCAACACGGAACTCCCAATATCCAAGGAGGTAGTTACCATCCTCCTGGATTTAGCATCATCTCGTGAATATATATTGCAAAACATGTATTTACTTGTTCTGTTGGATATTCCTTGCCGTGCCACGGCGTAGCCGAAGGCGGAGACGGGTTGGTTATTGGATATTGGTTGCGGGTACAGCCCGCATTCGTTTACTCCACAATCGGCTCAGGTTCACCTCTCTCATCGTAAAAATCTCTTTTATAAGTGGTCAGCGAGGCGATAACCAGAATAATACCGCCAATCACATAGCCAAGAGAGAGATACGACATTGCCGAAGTCAGACCAATCGTCTGTTTAGCCCATCCCAGAATCACTGGTGCAAATGCACCAACGAAAAATACCATTGTAAGCATAAAACCGGTAGCAGAGGCACGATAGCGCGGTTCAATTACATCAAAAAGCGTAGCGTAAATATTGGAATCGTAAACACCTCGGAAGAGTCCGAAACATGCCAGTGAGGCGTAACATACCCAGAGGGAGCTGGTTGAACCCATCAGATAAATAAACGGCGCGGCCATAAAAAGGCCGAAGAACCCAACTTTGATTCTCACTCTAGGAAATTTAACGGCGAGCACATCTGATATCTTACCGCCCAGCAGAACACCAACCGCAGCAGCTATCATATGGTAGAACATTGATGAGAATCCGGCATCAGCCAGTTCCAACTCAAACTTTTCATGCAGGAAGGTTGATATCCAGGTATTGAACCCGCAGATCACAAAGAAAAAAGAGCTGAAAGACAGACAAAGAGCCCAGAAGGTTGGTTTACATAAAACGCCTCTATAGAGATCCCGAAAAGGCACCTTCTGAATTTTTTTTCCTTTCTCTGCTGTCGGTTGCGCCACATCCTTCACACGCCAGAGAATCAGCAAAGTAAGAATGAGAGCCATAGTTCCAAAGAAAAAGAAGGGAGAGCGCCAGCCGTAGCGATCTCCAAGCCAGCCAGCCAGAAATCCACTGAGAATCAAACCGGCATAAAGGGCAGTCATGTGTATGCCCATGGCCAGTGCACGGGTCTTGTGATGATACTGTCCAATAAGAGAGTTGGCAGAGGGAAAGTAGCAGGCCTCGCCACCACCATTACCGAAACCACGGATAACCACAAGAGCCATCATGCCTCCGGTGACACCCGAGAGAAAGGTACATCCACTTGCCAGTAACAGACTGAAAAAGAGAACCCACTTACGCCGTGCCACATCGCCAAGATATCCACCAAGCGGAACCAGCAGACTATAACACCAGAGAAAGATTGATCCGATAAGGCCTGTCTGCACTGATGTAAGCCCCAGATCCTCTGTCAGCAACGGTAACACCACATTATATGATTGCCGATCAGCCTGATTAAAGAAAAAGGCAAACCAAAGCAGGATAATTAGCTCCCATTTATAGGGAATCCACCGTTTTTTGTTATCGGTCATTTCGTTTTATCCTTGAATCAAGTTGTTTAATAGCCGCCATTTTGAGACCACTCAGTGATCTCAAATACGAGGGTAAAAGCCATTTTTTACACTCTTACCACTTACCACTTACAATTTACGAAAGCGGAGCTGACCTTTTCAACCCCTTGAACTTTTTTAACCTCTTCAACCCCCTACCGTGTGTTGCGGCCTGCCTTTGGCACCACACCCTCCGGCGGCAGTTCAACATCTGAGACACCTTCAAAATCCAAAGCGGACGGTTTAAAGTTCATGTTATAGAAGGACGACTCCTTGTTCGTCAGGATGTCGGACATGCGCACTGTCTGGCCGGTGTAGGCCGAGAGACGACCGATGACAGCGCAGGCCGTCGCGTATGCAGTGGCCTCAGCCTCATTAAGCATTTTGCCGTGAATGACGCTATCCAGCAGCGCCGAGTGTTCGTTGACATAGGGGTCGCCTTCGTTGCCAACCTCTTCGAATTTCACTTCTTTTCCGTCATAGCGGCTCACTTTGCCGCCGCCCGAAATGCTAGCCAGATCGGTGGAGAAAAGCTCACCAATGCGTCCGGTGCAACCCGGGATCTGGCGGGAGAGGCTGTGAATATGCAAGCCGTCGTCGTAATCGAAATCCACACTGAAAAAGTCATACTGGTTGCCGGTCTGCCGACGAGTTCGAGCGCCGACCGCCATCGCAGTCCGTGGATAGCGTCCGATAAACCAGTTGGCCACGTCGATGTTATGGACGTGCTGCTCGACGATATGGTCGCCAGACATCTGGGCCCAGTTCATCCAGTTGTTCGTCATATACTGTGCATTTGTTGCCCCCGGTTTGCGCCGGCGAATGCTACCCCAGCCACCGCACCAGTAGATGTTACCGCCGCGGATCGTTCCGAGCTGGCCCTTCTGCATGGCTATGGCCTGGCGCATGTAGGTTCCCTGATGGCGGCGCTGCGTACCGGTCACGAGCGTAAGCTGTTTCGCTTTGGCGGCGGCCGCGGTTTCCAGTACATGCCTGACGCCCTGCGGGTCAACCGCAAGCGGCTTTTCAGCGAAGACATGCTTGCCGGCCGCGATGGCGGCGGCGAGATGTATCGGGCGAAACGCGGGTGGCGCACCCAGAATCACGATCTCTATGCCGGGAACTTCCAACATTTTCTTATATCCGTCCCCGCCGCCGAAGGCGAACTTCTCCTCGCAGCCGAACTGCTTGCAGCGCCGTTGGGCTTCTTCGAGGTAATAGTCGTGTGCAGCCACGAGCTGGAGTGTGTGCCCCAACTTCTTGGCCGCATCCATCATATTCAAGAACGCTGCTGAGGCGCGGCGCCCTGAGCCGATGATGCCGATCTTAAACGTACGCGATGCCCCCTGTGCCTTAAGCACTGTAGGCGCGGCCGCCATCATAGCGGAAAACACGCTTGCGTTTTTCATAAAGTTGCGACGATTCTGCATTGTTTTTTCTCCTTAGGTTGGATCAGACGAGTCAGACATGTCGGACGGGTCAGACGGTAATTATAAATCAGGCTTCGTTCCACTGGCGGCGCATAAGCTTTGCAGCACGAGCCAGCATTTTTTTCTTCTCATCATCCGGTGTTTTTTTGGGATAGCCCGCCTCTATGCTGACAGCCCCTCTGAAACCAATCAGTTTCAAACCTTTGAAACCATTAACATAATTATCTGCTTCACCGTCCAGTCCGGGTATCAGACGATGCTCTCGGGAGGCGATGTGAACATGCTTCAGATAATCCCCGGCCGAAATAAAGGCACCCATGTCACTGGTTTCCTCGAAGGTCATATGCCAGAAGTCACCCAACACACCGATTGCAGGACTGTTTGCATCGCGAGCTATTGCCGCTGCATCAGCCACCTGACGCAGGAACATGGTTTCCTTACGGTTGAGCGGTTCCATAATCAGGCAAACACCCAGCTTCTCGGCGTGTTCAAGAATCTCCGGCAGAATCTCCTTCAGGTAACGCTCGCGCAGTTCAGGAAATGGCATCTCTGTCTTTTTTCGGGCCGGAACCGTAATGGTTCCGAGAGCCTTCAACTGAGCCGCACTGGAAAGGATGCTCTTGGTGGTATCAATCACCGCACGACGCTCAACAGGATCAGCCATGCCCGCATTGCCGCGTGCGCTGATGCAGGTTACAGAAAACTTAAGGTTGCGTCCCTTGATGGCGCTTTCCAGTGCTGGAATATTCTTCTCAAGCCACGCCCAGTTACCACCGCTGATTTCCGCGCGGTCGTATCCGCTTTCCTCCAGGAAGTCGAACCTCTCTACAAAATCCCTGCCGGGAACGCGTGCTATCTGACAACCCATATGCAGTTCAGCGGGTTGAGCGGGAGGCACCAGCCGCGGCATACCACCAACTGCTGCCGGAATCTGGCCACTGGCGTTGGCTGCTCGACTCAAAACCAAGCCACTGAAACCACCCAATCCGATCTTAAAAAATGAACGTCTTTTCATATCCATACCCCCTCCTTGTTTTCAGAAATTCACGATGACCGCCCCTGCTGAAGCTATCTGTTGTACTTAAATTTCTTTTCCTGACTTAAAGTATAACAGGTTATCCCGTTTTTAATATTTCCGATTGCGCAATAAAGATACTGCATTTTGCGCAATATCACTTGACACATTCCTTAAAAAGGCATAAATTTATTGCTTCAAAGTTGAGTCGCGAAATATCCTGGCGTAGCAGCGTCGTAACCAATTTTCTAGACAGGATATGAATTCTTCGTGAACTTGTGCTAACAAATAATTAACAGCAATGCAAAAAACAAAACAAATCTCAATTGAAACCAAGGGCTTACTGCAGGAGATTCCCAAGGTAGCGCTCTTTCTGGCAACCAACGAGAAAGCCGGGCGCGACAAACTTCAGGGAATCCTAAGGTACGTCCGGCTGCATACACCATGGAACCTTCATCTGGTTGAAAACCGAATGGGAGAGCAGAAGCCGGGAGATCTTCATGACTGGGGGGTTACAGGTATCATTGTTGCCCGCATGCCGGAATTCACCCAGATAATTGAGGAATCCAATGTGCCAACTGTAGTCCTGGATTCACCCGCACTATACAACCGGAACCACCGAAATATTTCGTTTGTCACAAGCGACTCAAAAGCCATCGGAATTGCCGGTGCAAAATTTCTGATACGCCAGGGATTTACAAATTTTGGTTACGTGCCTGACACCCGGCCATGGGACTGGTCACAGGAACGCGGAAATGCCTTTGCAGCCTGTATAAAATCCCATGGATACAACTGCGTCATTTATGAAGGACAGAAAGCGAATCGGAAAAGCGGCTGGGCCTCAGAACAGAAGCACCTCGCAAACTGGCTTCAACAGCTTCCAAAGCCCACCGCTCTGCTGGTCGCGCGAGACGGTCGGGCTCGGCAGGTGATCGAAACCTGTCAATCCTCGGGACTAAACACTCCCGGCGACATCGCTGTTCTGGGTGTGGATAACGAAGAGGTGCTTTGCGAAAATACGAATCCCTCGCTGGCCAGCATCCAACCCTCCTTTGATGAAGGCGGTTACCAGGCGGCGGCTCTGCTTGAAAACATGATGAGGGGTATGCTCAAAAAGCCCCAAAAAATATCATATGGCGTAAAACAGATCATTCTCAGAACATCCGGACGCTCTTCGCGGACGGTTGATCGGCGATTACTGAGGGGACTGGAATTCATCCGTCTGAATGTAAGCGAGCCGATCAGCGTACTCGATGTCGCCCGGCACATGCAAATCTCCCGCAGGATGGCAGAAATGTTATTCCGCAACAATCTGGACCGCTCTATCCTGGATGAGATCAGCAATGCACGGCTGGCCCGCCTTGAAAACTTCCTGCTTGAAACCACATTGCCGATTGGTCAAATCAGCCTGTTATGCGGATATCAGACAGAGATGCACGCCAAGCGTATTTTTAAAAAGCAACACGGCATTACAATGAGTCAATTCCGCAAATAGACATTTACTTACTACTTAAACTCATTACTTCAACTGAGTTCGTACACAGCACGAATCTCATCACACCTTCCAAGGATCGCGCATTTTACGACTCAACATGGCAGTTGCCGCTTCATCCCCGATGATCTTTTCCGTTTTCGGGTCCCACTTAATGGAAGAATGCTTGAGCCGCAGTCCTATGACAGCCAGCGTTCCGATCGTGTTAGAACGATGCCCGGTCTCGCATGGGGCAATGGTCTGCTTGCCGCTGTAGATGCAGTCGATAAAGTTACGTTCATGCGCACGACTGGCATAGACATGTATCTCATTTTCCTTGATCTTCTCGCGGATCAGAGTTGCTGGATTGGTTTTGATAGCCCCGCGTGTAACGAAAAGTGACTTTCCCTTCTCACCGTAAAAACGGATACCGATCTCTACATCCGTGTTGACGGTCACCCGAATACCTTCTGGATAGACGAAATCATAGGAAAACTCCTTGGCCACATTGAAAACATCACCATCCGGCGGCAACAGACCAGCCTTAATGTTCTCAATCGAGGTCGGACCGGTACGTTCCTTGTCAAAGGCCCACTGGACAATATCCGAGTGATGCGCCCCCCAGTCCGTAAGCACCCCGCCGGCATAGTAGTAGTTACTGCGCCATGAGAGCGGCTGTAGTGCCGAGCAGTAGGGCCGCATCGGTGAAGGCCCTGTCCACATTTCATAGTCCAGTCCGTCAGGCACAGGACTGGGTTCAAAACTGGCAAGGGCTCCTTTGCGCCCATAAAACTTATGCCACGCCTTGGGCAATCCAATCTCAACCCTGTTGACTTTTCCGAGTCGGTGGTTACGGATAAACTCGACAGCCATTTTGAAATACGCGTCAGAACGCTGTTGCGATCCGGTCTGAAAGGTCACACCGGTCTCTTTGGCAACATTGGCCATAACACGACCCTCAGCAAAAGAAAGTGATAGCGGTTTCTGGCAATAGACATGCTTGCCCTTACGCATTGCCGCAACAGCCATGGGAGCATGCCAGTGGTCCGGCGTGGTAATCAACACGGCATCCACATCAGGTTTATCCAGCAGCTCGCGAAAATCGCTGAAAGCTGCGCATCCTTTATAATCTGCCTTGCCACTCTTCTTGGCATAGTAGGCGTTGACTGTACGCCGTCCGTATTCGCGCCCACCGGGCTTACCGGAGTTATAGTGATAAAGATTAGACTCGCGGTTGCAGTCGCTGACTGCCATCATCTGCACGCGGTCATCGTTTATTAGATTGCCTGCATTATAACGACCCTGAGTACCGTAGCCGATCACTCCTAGATTAATACGCTCGGATGGTGATGGACGTCCATCGCGTCCCAATGCCGAAGCAGGTATAAGATATGGCATGGCAACAGCAGCCGTGGCTGTTTTCAGAAATCCCCGTCTATTAATACTCATTGTTATGCTCTCCCCTGTTTCTTCATAAATTGTATACTTGAGCGGACATCATCCAGTGAATCAGGTGTAATCTCTGCCTCAACCACATACCACTCAGTTGTATTTGCCTCGCAGGCCTCAAAAGAAGCTTTCCAGTCAACCAAATCGCTCTTATCACCGATTGCTCCGGAAATTTTG
The DNA here is from genome assembly GCA_027858965.1 of Kiritimatiellia bacterium. Lineage (GTDB taxonomy): Bacteria > Verrucomicrobiota > Kiritimatiellia > RFP12 > UBA1067 > M55B167. Next base: position 9,049 of record JAQIBS010000205.1, on the reverse strand, counting down.
GATGCCGCTTTCACATGAACCGCCGGTAGATGTCCCGGATATTTATTGATCCAACGGACAGGATCTTCACCGGCCAGTCTGCAATGGCCGATATCCAATTGCTGACAGAGGTCCGCAGAGGTATTCTTATAGAGAAACTCCCATTTACAGACACCATCGAATTTATCGCGAAACTCATGCTGGTGATTATGGTAACCAAGACGTATCCCCGCAGCCTTGAACGCATCTGACGCCTTGCCCATCTGTTCACCAAAACGCTTCCAGCCATCTGCGGTCATAGCATCAAACCATGGAACAAACAAATAAGGAGCCCCTAACTCCCTGGCAAATTCGACAGAGGCCGCAAGGTTCTCCGGTTTCACTATCTGACTGGCCTGCATCTGCATACCTGCGGCCGCCAGACCTGTGTCAGCAAAGAGAGTGCGCAACTCTTTTGCAGTGCGACCGTAAAAACCGCCGCACTGCACCCCTGCATAACCCATCTCCTTAAGTGATTTAAGTGTGCCGGGAAAATCCTTGTCGCAGAGCTTACGTACAGACCAGAGCTGCACCCCCGTCCGGATCTTTCGTCTGGCTACAACATCCGCCGCAAAAACAGGTGCGGTTCGTAATGCACCGTATGTCATAAGTGCAGCCGCTGACTTCAAAAAGCCCCGCCTGGTCGCCTGAATTTTAATTATTTGTTCATTCATAGTACAAATGTAGCACAAAAAATAATTTTTCGCATTGCCGATTGCGCAAAAATAATACTGCATTTTACGCAATGCAGCAAAAACCTTCTTCGGGACACCCCTCATCCCGATTAGAAAACAGATGAAACACCAGAAAACAACTCTTCTCTCTTGACAAACTTAGCAGTCACCATGTACATTAATCAATGTAGTGATGTGACATTATTAAGCAGGAGTGAGTATTATGAAAAGAGTTTATGCGTTTAAATTTATCTGTCCACTGACACTTCTGACCCTGTTGATTACACCAGCCAGTGCATTTGAGCCAACCAACCTGACAGAGTGCGTTATGTGGCTGCAGGCGGATGCGGGCAACATCCAGACTAACAGCGAAACAGGTCGTATCACACAATGGAACGATATCTCAGGAAACGGCAACCATGCCTATCAAACCAACACCAACCGCCAACCGCTCTATGTCGAAAACGGGCCGAACGGGCATCCAACCATATATTTCGATGAAAGATACTATAACTATGATTATTCCGCAGGCTTGTTGACCGACAACCAGTTAACAAACTCCTTTTCCGTCTTTATCGTGACGCGCATAATCGGTGCCGGAGAACGCGGCATCTCAGCCTGGCGTCGGATACTGCCCTCACGCGACAAAAACTGGTTTCTTGGAACGTACAGACCCGGCACCTTTTATATGCACGGAGACAGCGGCGAGGTCAGCGGAATGCCTACAAAGCTCAAATCTTCCTTCCAGCACAACCGCACCTATACCATGGCCGCTGTTAACAACATGAGCGAACAACGCTTTTATGTGGATGGACATGATCTTACAGGAAATGCCGCAAATAAAACTCCTCCCGGACGTCTGACAATCGGTGGCGACGGTTCTCCTTCCAAAGACCCCAGCAACTCGGAGATCTCAGAGGTCATCGTCTACGATCGTGCGCTCTCATCAATAGAGAGAGAACAGGTGGAGAACTATCTGGCCACACGCTACAGCGTAACAGATGAAGGTTTTAACGGACCTGAATGGAATGGGCAGGGAGCCAGCAGCAACTGGAGCGACAGCAGTAACTGGAAGCAGACTATGCCAGCCAACCCGATGTTGGCCTTCAACACCAACCTCAAGACAACATCGATCAATGATCTTACCGGACTGACTATCGACAGCGTAATGATATGGGATCACTCCTGGAACTTCTCCGGCAATCCTGTAACCCTCAACAATGGAATTTTCTGCAATCCATCGGGTTCTGCAACCTGGGCAATGAATACAATACTTCCAGCCGGCACACACGCTTTCACTGTCAATGATAACAACCGCCTGACTCTTTCCGGGTTACTCTCAGGTGCCGGCGACCTTCTGATGGGATATGGTGCCAATTCCAAAGGAACACTTGCAATATCCTCTCCGACAAACACCTTTACAGGCGCAGTTAAACTTATGGGAGGAACCGCAGAGATCACCGGCCTTGCAGATGCGGGAGAATCCAGTTCTTTAGGAGCGGCATCCGGCGACGATGCAACCATTCTTATCGGCAACTGTCGGAACAGCAATTATGATGGACTCCGCTATATCGGAACCGAAACAGCCTCTACAGACCGTCCATTTGAGTTTGTACGCAACTGTGCCATTGAAAATGCCAGTTCATCCGATGCAGGCATGACCTTCAGAGGTGCATGGTCTGCAGCCGACAGGCCGGACGGAGGCTGGACAGCAGCTGTTGTTTATTTAAGATCATCATCCTCTGCTGTCAACACCCTTAACAACACAATTGCAAATGGCCCCAGCTCAAGCAACCCCCTTTATATAAGAGTTCAGAGCGGAACATGGGAATTCACACAGACCGGCACATTCACCGGCAGCTGCACAATCGAAGATGGAGGCACAGCACTGATCAGCGGCACAGCATCAGGATGTCCCGGATCAGGACGCCTTGTTGTAAATTCAGGTGGAACCATAGGAGGAACCGGACTGGTCTCCTCAAGTGAGTCAGCCCTGCAATATCCCGGAGCCACTATTTCACCCGGTGATCCTGCGGTTAATGGAGGGGTCGGCTGTCTCACCTACAATAATCAGGCAGGACTCGACGGTGTACGCATAGTCTGCCAGGTGAACAGCGAAACCAACGACTTGATCAAATTTAACGCCGAAATCCCTCTTCCCGGATTCATGTCTGTAGAGATTCAGGCGAATTCAGCTGAAACATGTCCGCAGACACTTAAAATACTGGAAGCCACATCTCTGGGCGGCGTAACCGACCTCTCCGGCTGGGAGATCAGCGGTCCATGCACATACACCGCAGCAGTCGAAGGCAATGCTGTTATTCTACACAAATCTCCACCACCTGATCTGGGTGACTGGAGCAAATCCATGCTAATCCGCTTCAAGGGATATCAGGGAACATCCACACTGACAAACTTCCCCGCACTGATCAAACTGTGGGAGGGTTGCGGCAACAACCGCTTCCATTACTCCGACTGCGAAGCAGAGGGCACAGACCTGATATTTACCGATGCAAATGGAGCCTCCCTCTCGCATGAGATTGAAACATGGAACATAAGCGGAGAATCACATATATGGGTTAAGATCCCGGCTCTCACAAGCAGCACGGAGATCACAGCGCGTTGGAACAATCCGGAACAGGCAGCCGATGCAAATCCATTTATTCCTACCGACCTGCCTGATTGCGGTCTCTGGCTGCATGCAGCCGAAGGTGTCATCACAAACGCATCAGGTTATGTATCTTCCTGGGAGGATCAGTCCGGCAACGGATACGATGCCTATCAGACTTATACAAGCAAGCAGCCGACATGGACTGCTGATGCTGCCAACAACCATCCAGGTGTACGCTTTGATGCATCAGGCGACAAAGACGGACTATATGGAACATGGAGCTCAACAAACGGACCCCACACTATAATTGTGGCAGGAACCCATGTCGGAGCTCAGGGATTTGGGTGGCGACGTATCGTCCAGGGATCCAGCGGTTACAACTGGGGCATTGCAACTGAAGGTTCAGGTTATTTCCGCAGCTGGGTTTATAGACCACCAAGCTACTATACTTACATAGCCGAACTGAATCTTCGCCCGACTCCCGGCTCTCCTTTTGTAGCATCGGTAAACAGTGATGGCACAAATTCCATATTCTGCCTGAACGGATTTGCATCCGACCCTGTATCCGAACCTGGCGGACCCAATTTTCTGGGCATGGGAACTGGCGGTCACAGCGGCGACGGCTGGGATGGTGATGTACTTGAGCTGATCACCTATGACCGTTCCCTTACATCTGCAGAACGACAGCAGGTAGAGCGCTATCTGGCACTCAAATATGACTCACTCTCTGCTCACCGCGTGCCGTCAGTTGGTCTGAGTCAGTGGTTCCGTGGCGATTACGTAAATGCAGATGTACTTGATGGTTCGACATCGCGTGTTTCCAAGTGCGAGAACCAGATAGGAATTGTTGGGTCTATGCATGCCTATCAAAGTGATACAACCCGGCAACCGGAACTCGTTTCCAGTTCCTTCAACGGAAAACCGGCACTGCGTTTCGATGCCGTGACCGGTGAATACGACAGCCTGAAAAGTTCCGCAACTCCCATTGGAAGCACCTACTCCATCTTTGCTGTCAGCAGCACAAGTGCCACAAACGCCGGTGAACGCGTAATCCTGCAAGGATGCAACAGCGTCAGCAAGCTGAGCATTGCAGATGGCAGCATTAAATATCAGTCAAGCGGCACAGTTTCACAGCTTCTGCCATGTCAGGAAAATGTTCCATCAATCAAAACCATGATATGCAATGGGATCTCCTCACGATTCTTCGTCAATGGAGTCAACCTGAGTCAGGATGATTCCAATTATGCAGCATGGGGGCCAGACGGAGGCGCTGAAAACAGCGTTTTCTACTACGGAGCAGGTACAGCAGACAGCACCCTTGATCTTCCGCTGGATGGAGATCTGGCCGAAGTGCTGGTCTATAACCGAGCACTCTCCGATACCGAACGCCAGCGTGTGGAAGCCTATCTTTCAAAACGCTATGCCATTCCTACAGATACTTCCAACAGCGATGTGTGGTCATCTGAGTTTAACGGGGTTTGGCATTTCACCGGCACGGACCACCTGTTGCTGGCGGATGCTTCCGATGCACAGAACGGCGCAGTACTGCTGGGGCAGGGCTCCCCTGTTTCAACAAACGCCTTTGCAGGTGAGGCACTGAAATGGAACGGTTCAACCCAGCTAGGGCGTTCACGCACACAACTCGAAGATACGCCACAGACCTTCTCATTCTGGAGCAAGCAACAGACTCCGGTAGCAAACGAAGCAACGGTACTGGCTGGCACAAACGGAACACCTTTTGCATCGTTTAACAACGCAAATGGCAAACTTCAGGTAGCCGGCACCGACGCTGCAGACCAGAAGACACCAACAACCGGTGCCTGGACACATTACGCTATTGTCACCGATCCGTCAGACCAGAGTGTTCAGGTCTATGGCAACGGAGCGGCTGTAACAACCATTCCCGATTCACTCGCCCGGAACTTGCCAACAGAAGAAGCGCTGACCTTCGGTCATGCAGCCGATACAGCTGATGCGACCAAGACCTTCAGCGGCATACTTGATGAAGTGCGCCTCGAAACCGTCCCGCGTAGCGCAGACTGGATCAAGGCAACCTACATGACGCAGGCTGAGAATGAACGCTTCGTCAGCTACAACTACTGGGGCACGCTGATTATTGTACGATAGTGCAAGGAGGGCGGCGGCAAGGGGGTACAGGGTTCGCGGAGGAGCTTTTTGCCCCGCTTTGCGGGGACGGCTATCGCCTCAAAAATCAAAGTCCGCTTAACCCTGCACCCCCTTGCCTTGGAGATTATGGGTTAAAGAGCTTCGCGGGGACGGCTGTCGCCTCAAAAATCAAAGTCCGCTTAACCCTGCACCCCCTTGCCTTGAAGATTATGGGTTAAAGAGCTTCGCGGGGACGGCTGTCGCCTCAAAAATCAAAGTCCGCTTAACCCTGTACCCCCTTGCCTTGGAGATTATGGGTTAAAGAGCTTCGCGGGGACGGCTATCGCCTGAAAAAACAAGGACAGTCCTGCCCCGAACTCCGCCCGGAGCTCAGGTGAATAGCCATTTCAGGGCAAGTATAAGCACATCCAGATGCTCCCATATAATCGTTGCGTTACAGAACTCAATTGAGGTATATTTCAGCATATGAAATTAATTGTTAACATATTATGCAGATTCACACTTTTATCACTACTGTGCTTTCTGCCCGCATGTACTTACAGTACACCGAGAGCATCAAAAAAGGGCCGCGTAATGACATGGGTGCCCCCCTATGCGATAAAAGATTGCAGCAAACGTCTGAATGAGTCCTACAATGGTATCGGCATGAAGCATGGAATAACCCATCTCGGCCTACAATTCTGGAATCCTACAGCTTCGGGCGGGGTTAAGTATGTCACTAAATTTGGAGCTATTAACGACTCGACAGTCCTGAACTTCCAGCGATGGGGAGAGGCCCATGGCATCCGTGTTATGCTCTGCATCTACAATGGAAGCTCATCCGAATGGAACTGGAATCTGGCAAAGTCAGCCTTTGGCGCTCATCGCAGCAGATTGGTTCACGCACTGGTGAAGGAATGCCGGCGGCTTAATCTTCATGGAGTTGATATCGATTTTGAAGGCAAGGGAAATCAGGGTGCATCAAAGGCTGCCTATATCAGATTTATTGTAGAGCTGTCACAACGGCTTCATGCTGAGAACCGGGAGCTCACAGTGGACAGCTTTGCCTACAAATGGGGCGTACCCAATCAGAGCTGGTGGCCGCAGATTCTCCCTTATGTAGATGCTCTGCATGTTATGGGTTACTCTGAAACAGGGGCAGGCGCTGCCGGTTGGCGATCATACCGCCATATCAAAGCCGCAGCCGGAAGACATGCATCCAAGGTGGCTATAGGAGTGCCCTCATTTGAGGAAGCATGGCAGAACAGACCAGCCATCACTCACCTGAAATGGCTGGCCTACGATGGAACCATGGGGCTGGCAATATGGGATGCCCAGTTGAAAAGTCCAGCATGGAGAACTAAAGCAACATGGAGTACTATTGCCAAGATCAAGGCACCTTAAATTTAATCATTTATTCTTTCATAATAACAAAGGAGATTTCATATGAATTATCGTATTCTGGGTGCCATCCTGTTGGGGTGCATAGCATCTATGACCTATGCCGAAAAAGATTCTTCTGTAAAAGTAGATATTGATCCACTGAGCTGCCGCTGGACATTCGGCAATCACGAGCCGATCTCCATGTATCGCCGTGGCGGAAAACGGCTTACCGGAGGGATCGAGGGCAGCGCCCTGTGGCTACAGGAATGGCATAACTGGTTTGACAGCGAGGCCTGTCCTGAACTGATGCAGGATCTCGGTCTCAACATGCTGCACAGCCGTTTTTACAAAGGCATGGGCTGGGAGTTCGAATCACGCGACTTTCCCAATGTTAAGCGATTTGTTGACAATTGTCACAAACATGATATCCGCGTACTGGCTTACATTCAATTCTCCACACTCTACTATGAAACCATGCTGGAAGAAATTCCTGATCTCGAAAGCTGGGCCGCAGTTGATGAGAACGGAAAAAAATACACCTATCACGGCAACGCCTACTACCGCTGGCTGCCATGCGCCAATACACCGGAATTTGAAGCCTACCTTAAAAAGGTCATCAGAATTGCGCTCACCGAGGGCGGTTTTGATGGCATCATGTTTGACAACGCCGCCGCAGCGGAGTGTCACTGTCCGCGCTGTACCGCCCTGTTCCGTGAATGGCTGGCAAAAGAGCCAGACCCGGAGGAACGTTTCGGTATACCGACAGTGAAACATGTGACACCACCCGTGCGCCGAACAAAATACGGCGAACGACAGGATCCGATCTCTCAGGAGTGGTTGAACTTCAGAAGCGAACGACACACGGCGCTCTATCGCAGACTCTATCTCTACGCCAAGAGCTGCAAGCCCACAGCGATTGTCGCCGCCAACATCTGCAATATCCGCCGGTCAGACATGGCAGGCGGCAATGCACTGAATGTACCCGACCTCAAAGAGTGCTTCGACATCTTCTTATCTCAGTCCGGCAATGCACCCGGTGTCAGCAACGGATGCATCATCAACCGGGTGCGGGAGATGAAACTCGCAACTGCACTCAACACCCCCATCCTTGCTCTCTGCGATGAAGATGCCGGCATCTCGGACGCAGCGGAATCTAAATATCTCCTCCCGCTCATGGAAGATGCAGTCTTCGGTGGCATCCCTACCGACCGGACCGTAATGAAAGCTGACCGACAGATGGTCTCCCCCAAGCTTGTAGCCTTCCGTCGCCCCCTGCTCCAACGTTTCAACAAAACGCTCACCGAGAATTACAAAAGTTTCGCCGCGCCGACTTACGCTCCCCTGCAGTTGCTTTATTCCCGTGAGTCAATGATGTTCTCGGAAAAGGCTTACCGGGCAGTTCTCAGTGCAGAGGAGATCCTGCTGCGGAATCACCTGTCTTACGGTCTCCTTCCCACCTCGGCTGAAAAGCCACTAGAGATACCATCAGAATGCAAAGTCCTGCTGGTATGCGATCAGCGCTGTCTTTCAGAGAGCGAGATAGATGCCCTTATTAAATACGCAAAAAAAGGAGGACGTTTGATTGTAACCGGAGCATCAGGGGAATATAACTCATTGTATTACCAGCGCAAGGAAAACCCGCTGACCAAAGCACTTGCTGGTTGCGACACCACTGTATGCAGGGTTAAAGTCGACACAGCTCCAATTAAAAGCACAGGCTGGACCATTAAGGTGGCCGCTCCAACCGACGGGGGAAAACAACTGTTGAAGGATATCAGCAAGTTGTGGCAGCCAGCTTTCGACATTCAGGTTCCCGAGACAACCCTTGCAGAACTAAAGCAGAGTGGCAACACCACATTCATTCACCTGGTCAACTATGCAGACGAACCTGTCAAAAAAGGGTCCCGTATAATTTTTTCGAAAAAACCCGGTCCCTCCACCAAATGCACCTTTGCAGCACCCATGGAAGAGAGCCCGGCAACACCGCTAACCATAAAACCATCCAAAGCAAATGGCGGTGTCATTGAGCTTCCCGCTTTCAAAGGATACGCTCTCATTAGCATTAAAGCGTTGAACGAATAAGATGCGCTACCACTAGTTCGACGTTGGATGTTGGACGTTCGTGTTTGTTACGGCCATAGCCCTGCCCTTTACCCTTAAATAAGTGCTGGACAAAACACTTAACACCGTGTACTCTAGTTGCATGAAAAAGCAAAACCAGATTAAGCGAACACTATCGCAACCTGAAAACACAGAA
>JAQIBS010000201.1 GCA_027858965.1 Kiritimatiellia bacterium | reverse complement strand
ACCCCTAACCCCTGCCGTTCGAAAAACCTTTTCGAACAGCCTCTAGCTAAGCAATGGAGTGAAGTGACACAGTGAACTGGGAATATCTGCGCAACAACTCACCATTCACAACTTACTTTTACACTCGCGCACTAACGAACTAACGAACTAACAATGAGTTTATCAAAGAAACATCTGAATACAAACCCTGAAGCAGAGGCCTTTAATCTCAATGAGCGAAGTGCCCTGCTGGAAAGTGAGTTGCTGTGATTGAACCAGACATGTACAACAACGAAAATATCTTCAGAAAAATCCTGAACGAGCAGATTAGCGAGAAGCGGCAGGTGAGTCTTGAACTCTCACCGGAAAACGTGGATCAGTTGATCAGGAATCCGTTCGGGGAAACGAGTCCTCTTCAGTTAAGAACGTTGGAAGCAGGTGATTATCAGAAGATACCCATTCTGAACAGCGTTCGTTATCTTGCAGAGATGATGGAGCAACAGGACGGTCTCAAACTGACACCGAAGGGCAGTCTGCAGAGAAAAGTGATTATGGATCTGTATCAACGCAGGTTCTTTCCGAAAACGAGTGACTTCGAGATTACGGATTACAAGACGGTCTTAAATGAGGGAGATCTGCCGACGGTAAGCCTGACTAGGATTTTATTGGAGCTTTCCGGACTCGCGCGCAAATGTAAGGGAAAGCTCCTGTTGACACGTAAGTGGGAAAAGATGAAGCAGGATAATGACAAGCTGTTGCGTCTCATTTTTGAGACCTACATAAAGCAATTCAATTGGGCGTACTTTGATGGATACAGGAGTGAGCAGGCCGGTCAGTTTGGTTTCGCTGTGTCACTGGCACTGGTTGACAGGTTCGGGGACCAGCCATTAAGTGCCGAGATTTATGGCGGAGCTTATTACAGTATCTTTCCCTGGTTGCAGGAGGACTTTGTGGATTTATCTTTTATTACGGCGAAAAAAGACTCTCGGAGATGTTATTCCCGGAGAACATTTGAGCGCTTTCTGGAGTACTTCGGTTTGGTGGAAGTGCACCGGGATAAAAAGGACTGTCTTAAGCCGGTTGACGTTGAAAAGACCGAACTTTTCGACAAGTTTATCGTTTTTAAGTTGTAAATTGTAAATTGTAAGTTGTAAATCGTATATTGAAAACGGCAAGAGGTGGTAGCAATAACCACAACTCACGGAGCGAAGCGACCACCTGCGTAGCAACCACTACAACTTACAACTCACCTTTTACCATTTACGGAGCGCCGCGACCACTACCACTTACCATTTACAACGTACAGAAGCGTACCCCTTCAACCATTTCAATCTTCCCTTACATCAGCATTGGCCAATCACCCCTCAAACTGCTACAATCACCCCAGCTTTTGAAGACGATGTTGTATTTTTGAACATAACAGCAGTATTAATGCATAAAATAGTATCACATAACGATTTACAAACTATATGGATTGAAAAATCTGCATAGTTTGCGGGGACGGAGTCTTTTCAAAATCAGTGATTTTGCAGAAAACCAATCCAATTTGAGCTACGGATTTCGCGAATTTGCGCGGATTAAGATTTTGTATTTTTAACTTTAGAACCCCGCCGTTGCGGGGCCAGCAAAGCTGGCTAACGAATGTTAGAACTTCTCATCTCCCTTTGTCCAATGTCCAAACACGACCCCTTGACCCTGCGAAAAGCACCAAATACACGAAAAAAGAAGGTGGTAAGTCGTAAATTGTAAGTGGTGGTAGCAATGACCACAACTCACCACTTACAGTTTACAACTTACGGAGCGAAGCGACCACCCTGCGTAGCAATGACCACCACTCACCACTTACAGTTTACAACTTACGGAGCGAAGCGACCACCATGCCGGTTTACGAAGCAATGGTTTCAGCGTATAATGATTTCAAATAGGATATGATATGGTTACAACAATCGAAGCAGATATTAAGAATGGAATGGTCATTGGACCTAACGCTGCAAAATTGCCTGCTGTAGCTCATGTGAGAATTACTTTGCTAACTAAGCCTGAAAAGAACCATCCAGATTGGGACGTTATTAAAGAGCAGTTTGGTAAGCTTCAAACCCGAGTTGATACAGTCGAGTGGCAGCGGCAAATTCGTTCAGAGTGGGATTGATTTCAAAAAGGTTGATGGACTCGAGGTGATTAATCCTTGGGTGAGTTAGAGTTCCCGCCACCCTTATCAACCAATCAATTAACTTGTCCGCCGTAGCTCGTAGAGCGAAGGAGGATCAATCATCAACTGATTTGCCATGCAAAGCCACAACTTACAACTCACAACTTACAGAATAACTCAGCATGCTGAGTTATGAAGTTAATGATATGGAACAGATTTTTGACAGATTCTCCCAGCACCTTTTTTGGGATGTTAACAGGGACGAACTTTCTCTTGAGGCACACAGGAAATTCATTGTGCAGAGGGTTCTTGGTCATGGTCAGATACAGGATTGGCATTTGTTGCGTCAGTGTTATCCTCTTGAGTTGATAGTTGCTACGGCCCAGAAGCTGAGATCTCTGGACCCTAAATCGTTGTCATTCATTGCCTGTATGGGCAGTGTCAGCAAGGAAACATTCCGATGTTATACCTCCCGGCAATCAAGCCAGACACACTGGATATCCTGATACGCTTACAGCAACAGGTTGAGCTGGCTGACACCCGGCTTGTTGGTGGCACAGCTCTGGCCTTGCAACTAGGGCATCGCCTTTCAGTGGATATTGATCTCGCTTTTCTGCTTGATCGGCATCCGGTAGAAGAGATTGTAGCTTTGTATCACGCAAAATATCCTAAGGGCTCCGAATATCTGGTATTAAGAAGTCTGGTTTATTTTGATGATGCTGAGGATGATCCGATGCCTGTCATGTTGAAACCCATGAAATGGGAAGACGCGAAGGAAAAGATTATGCGCGAAGTCCGTCGGTACAGCTTGACGCAATGATAAGAAGTCAGTGTTGCCGCTTTGCTGCATCGTAAGTGGTAAGTGGTAAGCGGGGAGTCGCTGCGCTCCGTGAGTTGTGAGTTGTGAGTGGTAAGTGGTGAATGGTCAGTGGTAAGGGGTAAATACTTTTTCCCGCGAATCTCTGCGAAAGGATACGGGTATTTCATCCCCGTTGCGCAGGGTCATTGATCATTTGAAATACCCGCATCAATAAACGTATCAGTCATTGCAGATTTTAGCGCTTTAAATTTTTAGTGATTAACGACTCCACCATTTGTCACGGCGTAAAAGCGAAGCTCGAAGCCGGAAACGTGGATGGAAAATTTAAAGTGCAACAGAGATTCGCGGAGATTGGCTCTCTCCCGCAAAGCGGGATCGTTGCCGTAGCTTCGCGCCAGCCTCTACCTTCGGTGGTGGCGGTTAAAAAAAACTCTGTTATGAAATTTGAACTTACAGAAGAATCTGCCATGCCGTTATTTACTCGAAATATTTTATGGGATGTTAATCCAGCGACGTTCGACATACAGAAAGGTCGACGGCTTGTGGTGCAACGCGTTCTGATGCTTGGGACGCTGGATGATCTGCACCTCCTGAAAACGCTCTATTCGTTATCCGATATCAGGAATGAAGTCATGAAGATTAAGGACTGGGATAGCAAAGTATTGAATTTTATTTCGCTCTGGCTGGATATTCCCAAGGATCAATTTGTATATTGTACACACAGACACTCGCACCTCAAACATTGGGATTGATTCAAACCCTTCAGGCAGAACCCCTGTTGCAGGGTTTTCATCTGGTTGGCGGTACAGCGCTGGCATTACAGATTGGGCATCGCATCTCTATCGATATCGATCTGTTTACACGGAACGACTATGATATTGACCTTGCCGAATGGCCCCGGCTTATACGGGAACCCGATCTGAAGTTCGATCACGTTAAAAAAAGAATTATTGATGCTGTCAAACCACGAAACGCACCCAATTTTTCACCTCCAGAAAACACCCCTATGCCTAAACAAGACAATTCAAATCACCCGGACATTTTGCAGACCGTGGCGAGCGCACTAGCGCATGAAGCCGGTCTCAAGGTAGCGCTCGTCTATGGGTCGGCGGCTGCTGGGACAATGCGGCGGGACAGCGACGTAGACGTGGCGGTTCTCTTTGACGGACCGCTCGGCATGGACGCTCGGCTCGCCCTGTGGGGTCGGCTGACCGATGCCTTGCGCCGAGAAATTGATCTAGTGGATCTTTACGACCTCGGGGGGGAGATACTGCACCAGGTGCTGACCAAAGGGTGTGTCGTGGTTAAAAACGACGAGCAGGCCTACTACCGTCTTCTCCAGCGCATGGTCTATAACGCTGAGGATTTCATGCCACAGGTACGTCAGGTACTCAGGCAGAGAGTGGAAAGGTTTGCATATGGATGATGTTGTTTTGAGAAAGTTCGACACGGTTACTCGTTGTCTTACCCGCGTCATTGAGCATACGCCAGCGACACTAGAAATCCTGTTAGAGGATTACACGCGTCAGGATGTCATCGTCTTGAATCTTGAACGCGCTGTACAGGCCTGTGTAGACATCGGTTTACATGTTTTTAGTAAACGGAGCGAACCAGTTCCTGATTCTATGGGGGAGGTCTTTGCTCGTCTGGGTAGGATCGGCATTATTGATGAAGCGACGGCGGTTGCACTCAAGGGCGCGGTCGGTTTCAGGAACGTTGCTGTGCACGCATATACAGAGATTGACTATGCTGTCCTGTTCAGCATTTGTACCAGACACCTGGATGATTTTCGTTCCTTCGCCCGCCAGATCTTAGATGCGATGGAAAAGGATAAAACTGTTTAGAAATTTTCCAATTGTTGAATTTTTAGCTACGACCCCGGTAGCAAAGTGGTAAGTGGTAAGTGGTAAGTGGTAAGTGGTAAGTGGTAAGCGGTAAGTGGTAAGTGGTAAGCGGTAAGTGGTGAATGGTAAGTGGTGTTAGCAATAACCACAACTCACCACTTACAATTTACAAATCACTGAGCGTAGCGACCACCCAGCGCAACTCACAACTTACAATTTACAACTCACGGAGCGCAGCGACCACCAGCGCAGCGACCACCACAACTCACAACTTACAATTTACAACTTACAATTCACGGAGCGCAGCCCCCCCCCCCTGCGTAGCAATAACCACAACGTACAATTCACGAAAAAACAGATGATAAAGAAAGTATATCATGGTAGCACGGTATGTGTTTCTGAACCGTGCTTACAGCCATTAACACGTCGTTTGGATTTCGGATCGGGGTTTTATACAACATCCGATTTGGAACAGGCTCGTCGTTGGGCGAAGATCAAGCAAAGACGTCTGATGGCAGACCTGGCCACAGTGTCCATTTATGATGCTACACCTGTTTTTGAAGCGGACAGCTTGAGAATAAAGCATTTTAAGAGTGCTAATGAAGAGTGGCTGAATTTCGTCATGGTTCATCGTATGGGTGGCGACTTATCGGAAACAAGTTATGATGTTATCTGCGGGCCGGTTGCAAACGACACTTTGTATGAAACACTTACGTTATATGAACGTGGTATTCTGACACATGCTGAAACAGTTGTCAGGTTACGGACCCACAAACTTGCTGATCAAATAGTTTTTGTGACGGATTTAGCTTTGTCTTTGTTGACGTATGTGGGGGCTGAGGAGGTGAATGATGGATGATGCCAGGTTTGCCGCAATACTTGAAATAAAGGTTTCAGGATTAGTAGAAGCATATATGCGATTGGATGGAGTAACTCTTAAAGATGCTCTTGTTGCAGTTTATCACTCAGGTCTCTACAAGATATTAGAAAGGGAAGAGACAAAACTGTGGCACCATAGCCCTGCTTTGTTGCGGGATTGTATGATGAACGAATTGAATACAGGTCATTTGGAGTTTCCTGATGAGTGAAAATGCAATTTCAGGATTTGTTGTTTTTTGTATGGAGTCTTACAAAAGACATGAAAACTTAGGAGGAGCCGAAGTTTCAGATCTTTTTATACGTTACGGAGTCATTGATTATCTGACTGAAGGATATGAAGTTCTACACTCTTTGGGAGAGAATGCTTTGGTAGAAGATATTCGCGATTACATTAGTCGCAGGAGATAGTCGCCTAAAGGCTCAGTAAGTTGTGAGGAGTGAAGAAGTGTGCGAATGCTCGAGTGCGATTTAAATTTTTAACACAGAGGCACTGAGGCACAGAATTTTTTTAACGCTGACTTGTGCGGCAAAGCAACCACTCAAACGTTTAAACCCTCAAACCAGTGACGAAGTCACGGATCAAACCTCTTTACAACTCGTCAGATGCGGGAATTTTAAGTGATTAACGACCATGCGACACGGTTAAAAAACAGCGAAGCAACCACTCAAACCTTCAAACCAGTGACGAAGTCACGGATCAAACCTCTTTATCACCCGTATCAATTCGCGGAGATTGGCGGTTAAAATTTTTTCTGCCTTTCATTTCTTTACCTAAGCTGAAACTCTTTAACTAACGCACTTTTGCTGGACACTCGCCATGGAACGTCAAACAAAGATACTGGAGTTTGTTTCCTTCTGCATTGAGATGTATGCGGAGCGGAATAACTGTTCTGGTCAAGAGGTGATCAGACGGTTTGATGAATATGGTGTGCTTGAGTATTTAGTCGACAACTATGAGGCATTGCACACGCAGGGATTGGGGTACACGTTATCTTTGGTTGATGAATATATCGCCAAACAGGAGACCATAGTATGAGATTATATCATGGCGGGCTGGTTAAGATTGAACAGCCAAAGCTCAGGCAATCCTTTGCAGTAAGGTCCTGCGATTTCGGAAGTGGTTTTTATACGAATAAAGCACTTCAGCTCTTGAGCTATGTTGGGTTTGAGGAGGTTCAATGAACACCGATCTCACGACAAAAGGCTTTCGGACGCTTCTGCCTGGGAAAAGCGCGATGGTTGTCACCTATCTTATGAAGGATTCATCGCTTTCACCGTTGGACGCACTTAGGGCATTTTATGCTTCTCAGACCTATCATGCTCTGGAAACAGAAGCGAGTAAGTGTTGGTGGGAGAGCCCAATGCAAATATATCACGACTATTTATGCGAACACTAAACCAACCATGTTTGAAGTTCTCTCAACTCCAACTCACCCCTCACAATTTACGGAGCGCAGCATCCCCCCCCCCCCCGGGCGGAGGAATAACCACAACGTGCAATTCGCGGAGATTGGCACTCTCCCGCAAAGCGGGATCGTTGCCGTCGCTTCGCGCCAGCCGCTATCGTCGGTGGTCACGGTTAAAAACTTTATGTCACCGTGCCTCAGCATTGGCCAATCACCCCTAAATCTGCTACAATCACCCCAGTTTTCGAAGACGATGTTGTGTTTTTGAACATAACAACAACCTTGATGCGTAAAATATTATCACATAACGATTTACAAACTATATGGATTGTGAAATCTGCATAGTTTGCGGGGACGTAGTTTTTTCTATACTTTATTTTTTACCACGAAGAACAGTAAAAACAGGAGGTGTTTATGACAACGGTTGAAATGGAAACTGTCTTAAAAATGCCCATGGAACGTAGAATTTTATGGGTGGAAGATATTTGGGATTCAATTCGTCCGCAGTCGGATAAGCTTCAGGTGCCTTTCAGCCATAAAAGGGAACTGGATCTGAGGATTCAGAAATATTCTGATGATCGGTCTGCCTTGCTTTCGGAGCAGCAACTTAAGAATGCGGTGAATTCGAGGGCATAAGGTATGCGAGTGTTCTATGCTCCTGAGGTCGCGGACGATTTGAAGCTTGCCTATGACTGGTACGAAAGCCGGTCTTATGGATTGGGGGAGGATTTTCTCCGAATGGCTTATACGGCTTTTAGCGAGTTGAACGAATTTCCCCGTAAATATGAAGAGGTTTATAACTCGGTGCGCCGAATCTTATTAAGGCGTTTTCCGTACAGCGTCTATTATCGTGTAGAGCATGCCGATGTAACGGTCTATGGTGTATTCCACTCTTCAAGAGACCCAAAATTGATTAAACAGTTACTTGATATCCGATAAACACGGTTCGATGTTCCGGGTTCAGGGTAGCCCAGTTTCCAGTGCTTGTCCGCCGTAGCTTTAGCGAAGGTGGATCAAGTTTCATCTTTAACTTTAGCACTCCCGCACTTCTTGACCGCCATAGCCCGGAGGGCGACGGCTGGTTAGAACTGCTTCCGTTGGTGAGATTTCTTTTTTATTAGTCGCGTTATTTCTATTTTTAAATCAGCGTTGGCTATCGTTCCAGCAATCTGATAAACTTAATCACAATTGTGAAGACGAAGTTATGCTTCAAAGCATAAGAACAACCTTTATGCATAAATTATTATCATATAACGTCTTACAAACCATACGGATTGAAAAATCTGCATAGTTTGCGGGGACGGAGTCTGTAAAAAATTAGTGATTCAGTGGGAAAATGCTATGATTTCTTTAGACATTATTCGCTAAATCCGTGTTTTTCGATCATATTGATAATGATGCACTGATTTAACATATCCATCGAGTAGGTAAAATAATCTTTGAGAGGTGATTGTTATGCAAGACATACGTTGGAATCAAAGTTGATTGTGCGATTACAGGAACTGTAGCGTTGGAGAATTTTGAACACCTTTCAGCCTGTCTGAAAACAATAACAGTCCGCACCCCACTTTGCGTCTTTGCGCCTTTGCGGGAGAAAATCTTGTTTAAACACTCGTGAACTTCAGAACTGAATTATGATCCTATTCTCAGTAAAAAAATTCATCTCTCAGTTTCTGATGCCCATGCCATTGGTATGCGAATGTTTTCTGTTGGGCTGGGTGCTGTATCGATTCACGCGTTATAAAAAAACAGGCTTTGCCTTAAAAATAACAGCGCTTTTTCTTTTTCTCCTGTTCAGTTATGGCTTTGGACGAACCTATATTTACAACCTTGAACGTCGCTATCCGCCTTTTGATCCTACTCCTGAACAATGCGAGCAGCTGAGGGGAACGCCGATCGTGGTTCTAGGGCAAGGCATGTCTGAAAAATCAGATCTGCCTGTGCGCTATCAGAACAATTCCTGCTTTGAGCGCCGGCTATTTGAAGGTATTCGAGTTGCGAAACTCATTCCTGATAGCTGTTTGATTGTCTCCATGGGAGGCGACGCATCAAACAGTGTCAAGCAAGTAGCATTGGACTACTATATACAGCAATTCTGTTTCCCGACCAACCGAGTTACTATGTTCACAATGGCGCGTGATACATCCGAAGAAGCGAACCTTGCAAAGCAGCTTCTCATTACACAGTGGGCAGTGGGCCGTGGGCAGCATCCATCCGCCTCCACAAACTTTAGCACTTTAGAACTCTCGAACTTTAGAACTAACGAACTTACGCACTGTCGCACTAATGCACTGATACTGGCTACCTCTGCATCACACATCCCTCGCGCCATAAAGATCTTTCAAAAACAGGGACTCAGCCCCATCGCATCACCCTGTGACTATAGGTTTTGCGAAAGAGAATCAAGTTCCGAATGGTATATGTGGCCTCTTCCATCAGGAAGTAATTTTAATTACTCCAATGCTGCAGCTCATGAATGGATGGGTAATGTTTACGAAAGCATAACTGACAAAGCAAACTGAAATGTGAATACAGTTTGCCCCGTTGTACTGAAAGTAATGTTAGAGTGCTAGAACTCCCGCATTCACCTGCCCTGAACTGCCCGTTATGAGCCTGTCGAATGGTCGCACTCACGAACTAATGCACTAACGAACTTCTCCCTTTTGCAATGTCCAAGCACGACCCCTATATTGCACAAATTATTTACAAAAGAAAAATTGCAAAAAAAGAGGTTGTACATTAAAAATTGCTAATCCCGCCGACCTCCATCTTTTGAATTCCGAAGAAGATTTTGTCACACTGAAGTAATAAGGGTTGCCGGTATGTCCAATGTCGAAACACGGCAGTATTCTTGTTTGGTTGCGGCTCCGCCGCATTAGGGAGAGACTTATGATAGAACTTGTTTCTGATAAATTCGAAGAAATTTCCGGGATATGTCGTCGTTTGGCTGTTCATCGGTTATATATTTTTGGATCAGCCGTTAGCGGTGCTTTTGACGCGGTCTAAAGTGATTTTGATTTTGTTGTCGAGTTCTCTGAGCACTCTAAACCTGGGATTCTTGATAGGTTTCTTAACTTGGCGGACGGGTTAGAGGTTGTTTTACGTCGACGTGTAGACTTGGTTACGAAAGAATCGATACGCAACCCGTATTTTCTGAAAGAGGCAGATGCGACGAAAGAGGTGGTCTATGAGTCATAAATTCGCCAAATGTTTGTTGGATGCATTGGAGGCTTGCCGGGCGATCATTGAATTTACGGATATGATACTGTAGATAATTCAATTGTATGGGATGCTGTTCAACTTTATATTCCAAGATTGATTAAATGGTTTTATGAAAATGAAGGGCTATGTTTTTAGTAAGGCACGCGGGAATGTCCAATGTCGAAACACGACCCCGAAAGGCACACAACAATAAGGTATAAGAATGAGTTCTTCTAAGCGCATAGCTGTTAATGCTCTGGCCACATACTCACGTAGTATATTTAGTATGGCCTTGGGTTTATTTAGCAGTCGGTGGATTCTCCAGTCTCTTGGAGAACAGGACTATGGGTTATATAGCGTTGTTGGATCATTAATAATATTCATAACATTTCTGAATACCTTAACGTCGGGGTCTATATCACGGTTTTTTGCATTTTCGATTGGACAGGGAGACCCGGATGAAACTAATCAATGGTTTAACACTGCTTTGCTTCTGCATACTGTTATACCTTTTTTTTTGTTGGCAATAGGGTGTCCGCTTGGAGAATGGGCTGTTCGAAATTTTCTGAATATTCCCATAGAAAGGTTGCCGACATGTATTTGGGTTTTCAGACTATCACTGGTGTCCGCATTTGTCTGTATGGCATCAGCTCCGTATATCGGTATGCACACTGCAAAACAGAGGATCGCCGAATTGGCTCTTTGGGGATCTTTAAATACCATTTTCGCATTTTCTCTGGCATATTATCTGACAAAATATAAGGGTGATACGCTGCTGGCCTATTCAGTGGGGCTGGTTGGTATTACGATTATCTTTCAGATGGTACAGGTTTTCAGGGCTAGATGCATGTTTCCTGAATGCCGGATAAAGGTGCGGTATTTATATGATAAAGCGCGATTGCGGCAGGTCCTGTCTTTTTCCGGCTGGAGATTGTTTGGAAGCCTAGGGGCTATGTTGAGGAATCAGGGAACTGCCATATTGCTAAACAAGTATTTTTCGCCGGTGAGTTATCCATACGTAAATGCCTCGTATTCAGTTGCAAACAATGTTTCCAGTTACACGCAGACACTATCAACTGCCTTGCTGGGCGCTTTTACGCCAGAGATTACCGCCACGGAAGGAAGGGGTGATCGTGAACGAGTGCTCGTTCAGGCCTCCCGTGCATCTAAATTCGGTACTTATTTGATTCTGTTATTTGCGATTCCTCTGATGTTTGAAATTGATTATGTTCTTGTGATTTGGCTAAAGAATCCTCCTCAGTTAGCCGGAATTTTTTGCCGGTTGATCCTTACAATGTTTATTATTGATAAAATTACTTTTGGACAACAGGTCGCTGTTTCGGCAAAGGGGGATATAGCTGGTTATCAAATGACAGTCGGCGGATGTTTGCTGTTGACTCTTCCCATTGCATGGTTATTTCTTCATCTAGGATATGGTGCAACATCGGTCGGTTGGGCATTTCTGATAACATTCTTTTTTTGCTCGGCAGGCCGTTTGTTCTGGGCTCGATATCTGGTTGGTTTGTCTGTGGTCGCATGGATCCGAATAGTTTTTTTCCCTTGCGTCACAGTTTTGTTGGCTGGAGTTTCCATTGGAGTGCTGATACAGAGTGTTTGGATTCAGGCATCTTTTTTTAGGTTTTGCACGCTAACGGCTTCGACAGTTACCAGCAGTTTGCTTCTGGGTTGGATGATTGTATTAAATGAACCGGAGAAATTTGTTGTAAAAGGTGGATTGTTGCGGATTGTTAATCGGATTACCAAGAGTATATTCGCGTGTCTGGCAGGGAGAAGTTAAGTGGCTGTATATTTTTTCTTTTGTGTCGTTTTTATTGCATGTGTTGTTATGTCACTGTGCCTTAACTTTCTTTGGTTATATCCAGATGTTTACGCCACATTGGTTCGGCATAATGCAAGAAAGCAAATGGGAGATTTTTCTTCGGGTGATGCTTTTAAAGATGCTGTATTGGGAGCTACTGTTGCCGCGTTGAGTAAAGGATACTCTCTTGGTGGGAATATAGAACCTGTAACCATATGGAATTTAAAAAAAACAATAATATCGATGTTTTTACGGAAAAAGAATCATTTGCTATATTCATGGCCCCAGGCTTTCCTCTCAAAAGGTCTTATGAAGTATCACGCGACCTTTGCTGATGAAAAGTCATTTATCGTTTTGCGGGAATATGGGGATATGTTCTTGGCGCATTATGTGGTTGAGACTAGAGGAGTAATGAACCTGAAGGTACTTGATCAGGGAATGAACGGCATCGTCCTGCTATATTTATGGGAGCAGACTGCCGAGGAAAAATGGTTGAAGGGTAGTGATGGGATTGCGCAGTATCTTATAGCTCGATCTGAACAGGAGGGTGGTCCTCTCTCCTATAGAGTTGGGATGCCAGGGCTACATTTTGTTGATGCGCTCCCTATGATATGCCCTTTTTTAATGCGATATGGACGTTTAACCAGTAATCATAAGGCAATTGACCTTGCAGTCCGGCAATTAATGGAATTCATTGAGCAGGGGACATATGCGGGCAATCTTCCTTTTCATGCATATTCCTCAATTACGAAGAAACCAGTCGGATTGCTTGGATGGGGCAGAGGAACTGGTTTTTATGCCTGTGCTCTGGTGGACTGCTTCCATGAAGCATGTGAAATGAATCATAGAGTTAAAAATCACTTAAAGAAATCTATTATTAATCTTATGAGTTCTGTCTTGGAAGCCCAGCGTAATAACGGTGGGTGGAATACGCTGCTGACTTATCCCGATGCCCCATATGATTCTTCGGCAACTGTTTTTTTGACATATTTTCTTCAACGTGTGGTTGAATTTAAGTTGCAGCCTGATAGTGCCGGTGAGCTTCAGCATGCGATCGACGCATCGCTTATCCAGCTATGCAAGCTGACAAGACAGAATGGATGGCTTGATGGAGCCCAGTTAGAGTGTCGTGGACTTGATTATATGTCACGCCAGTTTTCCTGCGCAGCTTATGCTCAGGGAATGTTGCTTGCTGTGCTCTCAAATCAGAATGAGAAACAGATAGTGGGTATGGTTTAATGGTTTATTGAATGAAGTGATAAAGTCTAAGCAGATATGAATATAGGTATATTAACTTTTCATAGCCAGATTAACTATGGCGGAGTCTTACAGGCATATGCTCTGCAAAAGGTTCTTCAGGATAATGGATATGATGTTGAAGTTATTGACTTCTGGCTCACGCCTGAAAATACTCATCTCCTGGGGGAGTGGCTTGACGGTCATATATCCATCCCGAAACGTGTAATACGTTTTTGTATGCAAACTGTTCTTGTCGGATATGTTCGGGATGAGATAGTGCGTCGAAAACGTACAATTCAGTTCCTTGAACAGCATTTGAAGCGGAGTAAATGTGTCTATCGGAACCAGTCCGAGTTGGCCGCTGTTAATGGTTATGATGTGATAATTGTCGGGAGTGATCAAGTATGGAATTACCGATCCCCGCGGATACCTAATCCTTTTCTTTTGGGGTTCCTGACTGAAAATCAGAGGAGGATATCGTATGCGGCTAGTTTCGGGTTTAAAGAATTGCCAAGTGAACGTTTTAATGAGTATCGTCAGGCATTGCTGGGGTTTCAGTCTATCAGCGTGCGGGAAAAGGAGGGCCAGGATATTGTTCGTGATATCTGCAATAGAAGTTCCGAGTGGGTTTTAGATCCAACATTGCTGCTGGAGAAAGAGAAGTGGATGGGATTATTTCCAAATCGAGGATCATCCGATGCATATGTGTTCTGTTATTGGCTTGGTGATATAAATCGCATAGTTCCTTTGTTGGTGAAGCTTGCAAAAACAAGAGGGCAGGTTGTTCATTTGTATGCCGACTGGAGAGGATGGGGCTTGCGTCAAGTCTTTGTTCAGTTAATGTTACGTGGTGTTTTTATGTTTTCTCCACGCATTAAGTGCTGCTTTAGTGCCGGACCGGTAGAGTTTGTTGAAGGAATTGCATCTTCATCAGCAGTCATATCTGATTCATTTCACGCCATGATGTTTGCCCGTATTTTTGAAAAACCTATGCAGATTATCATTAACAGTACTCCATCAAGAAAAAAAATGGCGGCGAGAATGAAAGAATTCGCTGCTAGATATAATATGTCTGGCGTTGTTATAGATGATATTCCTGATGAGTTGGATATTTCCTCTGTTGAAAAGCCTTATGTTTCAGAAAAGATGGATGAAGATCGTTTGAGGTCATTGCAATTCCTTTGTGATGCTGTCGCATTCTGATTTCCGTTATATCAATCAAATGAAAAGTTATATTATAAGTTTGGATAAAGACGAATATCGCAGGTCGCGAATTATCGAAAATATGCGGGTACAGAACTTTTGTTGTGACTATGAGGTTGTTGCTGCTGTAAAGGGGGAGTGCCTCGATACTGAATTCATTGATCTTGCGTATGACAGGCAGCTATTTGAGAGTATATACGGCAGACAAATGGGATGTAAGGAACTGGCTTGCGTGTTGAGTCATAAAAGTGTTTATGAACGAATATTGGCCTCATCTGATAATGTTGCGGCAATATTCGAGGACGATGCATTGTTGAGCTTGAGGTTGAATGCTGTTATTCCAAAGGTGGTAGAAAGGTTGAGTTGTGATCAGCCCGGGGTCATAATTTTAAGCCAGCCAACTCAGTATCATAAGTCATCGCTGATGGATATTGGTGATGGACTTCATCGCCTATGTAGGCCAGAGTGCATTTATGGTGCATATGGGTATGTGTTAAATAAACCATTGGCAAGTTTGCTTCTTAATTACAACACCCCGGTGTTTCGTTGTTCAGACCACTGGAATGAATTCCAGCAGGATATAGATTTTGATTTAATGGCATTGGTTCCCCATGAAGTCGGAAATATTGATTTTGATCGCTCGTTATCAAATCTTTCTTTAGAGAGAGATCAAATGTACGAGAAGGCTAAATCTAAAATAAAAGAAAAAAAACGCTCATTTCTAGAGTATAGCCGGAATTTACCGAGAGCTGTTTTTCGTCGCATTTATACTTCCTTTTGTAATTATGTTAATGGAGTGGTAAAATGTGAGACTAAAAACAATGATGATATCAGTTTAAAGTAATGGAATAGATAAATGAATGATTTGTTAAGTATGCCTCCCGTAGCGATATTCGCGTTCAATCGACCAGAGTGTGTGGAGAAGGTTTTTGATGCTGTGCGTAAAGCAAAACCCCAGCAGCTTTTCTTATGTATGGATGCTCCTCGGGAAGGGAATGTGGATGATGTAAAGAAATGTGAAAAGGTCAGGCAGGTTTTTAATGGAGTCGACTGTGATATTGATGTATATCGAAATTAAGCGGAGAGTAACATGGGGTGTCGCAGCCGGATGGCC
>JAQIBS010000014.1 GCA_027858965.1 Kiritimatiellia bacterium | reverse complement strand
TGCTGATTTACTCATTTTCATGCCCTTATTGTTGGGTGTCATGTATTATGAGTCAACCAGTGATGTTCTAAGTAGTTACTGAACTTGCTTCGGTGTCATCTATTGTGAGTCAAATCGCCGCGCGGACCTAGCCTCTTACGCTCTTGCACTGTACAATAAAAAAAGAGTAAACTCATTGTTATGAAACATTGTATCCCTCTCTTACTATTAGCTTGCAGCATCATGGCTGCACCCACACCAACACCTGAACAGCTGGCCTGGCAAAAAATGGAACTGACCATGTTCTGTCATTTCGGAGTCAATACCTTTACAGATCGTGAATGGGGCAAAGGAAACGAAGATGAAAAGATCTTCAATCCCACAGACCTTGATTGCAATCAATGGGTGCAGGCCGCCAAAACAGGTGGATTCAAACTCATGATATTGACTGCCAAACATCATGATGGATTCTGTCTCTGGCCCTCCGCCTATACTCAGCACTCTGTAAAATCATCACCATGGAAGGGCGGTAAAGGTGATGTTGTCCAGGAATTCATCACAGCCTGTCGCAAGGAAAACATAAAAACAGGTTTGTATCTTTCACCCTGGGATCGTCATGAAAAGAGCTATGGCACCGATGCCTACAACGACTATTTCTGCAATCAGCTGACAGAATTATTATCGAACTATGGACAGATTGATGAAGTCTGGTTTGATGGCGCCTGTGGCGAGGGACCGAATGGAAAGAAACAGGTTTACGACTGGGATCGCTATTTTGCTCTGATCCGCAAACTCCAACCCAAGGCACTGATCGCCATTTCAGGACCGGATATCCGCTGGGTCGGCAACGAATCCGGCTTTGCCCGCGTAGGAGAATCGAGTGTGCGCACACGAGGAGGAAAACCGGTATGGTACCCTGCGGAGTGCGATGTTTCCATACGCCCAGGCTGGTTTTATCATGCGGCTCAGGATGACAAAGTCAAAAGTATTGAGCATTTGATGGATATCTATTTCAAATCCGTCGGACGCAACTCTGTTCTTCTGCTCAACGTACCACCAGACCGACGCGGCAGGTTTGCAGCACCGGATGTACAGCGGCTTAAAAAATTCGGTAAAACTGTCCGTGGTTTATACAGCAATGTCATTGCGAAGGGAACCGTGAAAGAAAATTCCTGCCTGCTGGAATTCGACAACCAGAAGTCTATAACGCTGGTGAATCTGCAAGAGGATATTGCACAGGGCGAACGTGTAAAAATTTACCGCATTGATGTCCGTAATGGAAGAGAGTGGAAAACAGTCGCACGCGGAACAGTGATCGGTCAGCGTAATTTACTGCGTATTGAAGAAGTCAAAACTGATGCCATACGCCTGGTTATTGAAAAAAGTTCCGCAGATCCTAGGGTAACGATGTCGGTATTCAATGCAACACCAATAGGCCCATGGGCAAACATGTCCTCATTTGCCCTGACTCCGGGCAAACCAGCCAAAGCATCAGATGTTCACGGCAACAACACCCAGTATGGCGGAGATAAGGCTGTGGATGGTGATAGAAATACACGCTGGGCAACTTCCGATGCCACGCGCGCCTGCATACTCAATGTCGATTTACTGCACGAGGAAAATATCAGTCGCGTGGCAATCTCTGAGTTAGAACCGCGCATTACAAAATTTCAGATTGAATACCGTACAGATGACACACAGCCATGGCAGGTGGCTTTTGCTGGTACTAAAGCCGGAAAAGAATTCAAAGCGAAGTTTACCCCTGTCAAGGCTCGCTATGTGCGACTAAACATTCTTGATGCAAGCTTTGCTCCGTCAATCTGGGAATTCGAGCTATTTTAGTGCCTTATGGCAGAGGAACAGCGATAAAAAACACGTTTTCTCTCTCTCCCTCGCCCTCTGGGAGAGGGCGGGGGTGAGGGTTGTGAGTTCTACTCGCATTAGATCAAATCAATAACAGAAGGAATATCATGAAACATCTCTCAATAATACTGTTATCGCTGCTGACCGCAGCATCTGTCAATGCCAGAGAATGGAAAAATCTGTTCGATGGTAAAACACTCAAAGGCTGGGAACAGCATGGAGGCCAAGCCACCTACAAAGTTGCCGACAGCACTATCGTAGGAACAAGCACACCTAACACAGCCAACACTTTCCTCTGTACCGACCGGGAATATGGAGATTTTGTTCTCGAATACGAATACTTTCCACACGCCTCTCTTAACTGCGGCGTCCAGTTCCGCAGTCAGATCCGCGAAAAAAACGACCGCGTCTGGGGCTACCAATGTGAAATCGACCCGTCTGCCCGCAAATGGAGCGCCGGCATTTACGAAGAAGCCGGTCGTGGATGGCTTTATCCTGTCGAGGCCCCGGAAGCTCAGGCAGCTTACAAACCGGGCGTATGGAACAAGGTCCGCATCGTCTGCCTCGGCCCTGTTACCCGGACATACCTGAACGATATCCCTGTAGCAGAACTCGTTGATGACGCTAACAAGAAAGGCATCATCGGTCTGCAAGTCCATGGTGTAGGGAGCAACACGACCCCTATGTCAATCAAATGGCGCAATTTGCGGATAATGGAACTCAACACCACAGACACTGCAGAGGTGATCGCTGCCGACACCGATACAATGGGTGCCCGCCCGGCACGCGGCGCTGACATCCTGCTTGCTCCGGGCAAAGGACTCGACGCCTGGCAGCTCCGCCCAGCCAAGGTGCCATGGATGAATAAATACGAAGAAGGCAATCTCCAGTGGTCCGTTGATAAAGAAAAGGGAGTCGCAACCCCTATGCCGTTCGCAGGAAGCATGGATACAAAAAAACATTTCGAAACACAGCGGATCCATATCGAGTTCTGTACGCCGCCCTTGAAAGAAGGAGACAGCCCGGAAATTTCAGGCAACAGCGGCGTATACCTGCAAGGCAGCTACGAGCTGCAGATCTGCAATTCCTTCGGACTTGAAGTTGCCAGCAACTTATGCGGCGGACTTTATAAACAGCGTGTTCCGGATGTTAACGCAGCAGGAAAACCTGGTGAATGGCAGACATATGATATTTATTTTATCCCGGCAAAGTTTGATGGGGACAAAAAGAGCGCCAACGCGCGAATGAGCGCGAAACTTAACGGCAAATGGGTTCATCGCGACATTGAGATCACAGGCCCAACCGGTTCCGGGGATCGCGAAACACCCGGCCCGCACACACTGCGTCTTCAGGAACACCAGCACCTCGTAAAATTCCGCAATACATGGGTAAGTGATATCGACAACCCTACAAAACTCACCAACTACGACCCGCGGACGAAGAAGTAGGTCAGATATCTGCAATAAACAAGGTGGAAAAATCAGAACTCCTGAAATTATGACTGCGTAGAGCGCTACCACTAATTAGATTTTTTCCACCATGCGGATAGACATCGTATTTTTCGGTAATTTGCGCGGGAATAGCTATTTCCGATTGCCACTTGTCCCGTTATAGCAGATATGCTATGTTTTCCAGCATGAAAAATAAACGCAACGAGATCCTGAAGCGTGAGATGCCCGATCAGGATCAGAAGACGTCGATCACGAATCCCCTCAGTGATCAGGCGCTACAGAAGACCGACAGAACCGCGCATGCGCCGGATGTCGGAACGGTTCAGCCGTTAAGATGTTTCAGACTCCTATTCCACGGTATATCCGTGATGGCCGTTGGTATCGTTTTGCTCCCGGTAGTGTTTTATTACTACACGGAGGCATTTACAGGGAAAGCCGTGGGGGTATCTCTCTTTATCGCGGCCTGTGTAGAGCGGATGTGGGCCATGTACATGCTGCAGGGGGCAGGTCGTGCGAGCAGCGGTGCGGGGCGGGACTGGACGGCAATCGCCGTCGGCTACGCATACACACTGACGCTGGGTGCCGCAGTCTCCGAGTTTTTGGTGCGGAGGTGTTTTCCGGGCATGGGGTTCGTCGCCGGTGGCGCGGCGGTTTACGTTGCGGGCGTCGCGTTGCGCTACTGGGCGTTTTACACCTTGCGCCACCAGTTTCATGTAGATGTTTCCGACACAAGCGGCGAGCGTCATCTGGTACGCGAAGGCCCCTACCGGATCATGCGTCATCCGCTTTATCTTGGTGGCTGTCTGGAAATTATCGGACTGCCGATGTTTCTCGGCACCTGGGGGGCCTTGCTGTTCGGCACACTGATCTTCATTCCGTTGGAAATCACCCGCGCCTATTACGAAGAACGCTTTCTCCGTAAGCTGTTTGGCTCCGCATATCGACAGTACAAAGAGGAGGTTTGGGCGTTCTGTCCGAACCCCTTCAGATCCGGCCGCCGCCCATGACCCCAAGTACCTCAAGATTAAAACAGGATTGCTCATAACCTTTGATTCTCAGGGTCTCAACACTCTCTGCCAGCCATGAGCGAAGTCGAATGGTGGTTATACATCCCAGGTCTGCCTGCTTACTGCTACTACTGGCACTGTTTCCGTATATCATTCAACCCCCGCTTGGTTGCGGATCCGCCTGTCCTGAGCTTGTCGAAGTGGCTGCATTAGATCGAGGTAACCGGAGGGAAAATGTCGTCCCCTGATTGACCGTACTTTCAACCGTCAAGGTGCCGCCATGCACCAGAGCGACTTTTTGAGCGATGAACAGCCCTAGGCCCATGCCTCCGTGTGCGTGCCTGGTGGTAAAATTTGGAGAGAAAATGTGCTTAAGATTCTCTTCTGAAATGCCGCATCCGTTGTCCGAGACACTCACACAAACAGATGCGTCAAGAATTTCCGAACGAACGCAGATCTGCCCATTGTCGGCAGGCAGGGCTTTGATCGCGTTTTGAACCAGATTAGTAAGAACTCGCGTGAGTTGTATG
Organism: Kiritimatiellia bacterium; assembly: GCA_027858965.1. GTDB lineage: Bacteria > Verrucomicrobiota > Kiritimatiellia > RFP12 > UBA1067 > M55B167. Next base: position 34,488 of record JAQIBS010000014.1, on the reverse strand, counting down.
CTGTCTCCGAGCATGTCGACGTCATTGCCGAGCTTCTCGAAGGTCACTTGCGCGCCAACAGCCTGCGCCGCAAATAAACAGGGTTCCACACAAGCGTTGAAGAACTCATGGACAAGGAACCGTGTCTGCTGCTGAGGACTTTGCACGATCAAACGCTGCCACATATCCAGCATGTCGACACAATGATGCATCGCATTCTCCAGCATGTCGAGATAGTGTCCGGCCTCTGACGAGGCCTGCTCCTTGCATTGCTGCAGTTCCTCCACCTCCAGACGCAACATACCTGATGAGCCAGTAAGCATTGTGAGCATATTGCGCAGGTCATGAACGAACTCCGCGGAAGTCTTCCCCAGTTCCGCCAGCCATTCTTTTTCCTGAAGTTCGCTAATGCGCTGATCCAGCGCATCCGCCTCGTTTAGAAGACGGCTCCGCTTACGCCTCATGCGGGTTTGCTCGACATGATGCTTGACTACACTGCGCATCTCAGAAGCATCAAACGGTTTTTCGATGTAGTCGCTCGCTTCATGGCGGATCGCCTCCTGCGCTGTACCCAGCGCTGCAAAACCGGTCAACATGATCACCGCCAGTTCCGTGTCGAGCTTGCGGATTTCTCGAAGCCCAGTGATGCCGTCTTGTACCGGCATACGGATATCCATGATCACAGTGTCCGGAGCTTGGTCACGCAGCAGGAGCAGGCCTCGCGCAACCGAATCCGCGCACAGCACCTGATAGTCGTCCTTAAGAAGATAGCGCAAACTCTCGCGAGGGCCAAGTTCATCGTCGATCACTAAGATAGTCGGGTGCGCATCGTCCGGTTTTGGTTGTTCACATGTCATCATGCTGTCTCCTTAAAAAAGACATAAGATAGTTGATATTGCACACGCAAAAGGCGCGTCCAATTAAAAGGCGTAAGAATAGGTCACTGCGGCTAGATGCCCCTGGAAATTGTACGAGCCATTATAAAACGGCTGTTGATTATCTTTGACGTGTCGCGTATCGAAGATTCCGAGCGCATAAGCAACATCGACAGCATGGTTGCCTCTCTGATAGCCAAGGCCCACACTGACAACGGACTGATCGACATCCAGCGCGGTGGGAGCGAACGTCGAGTCCGGGATCGGACTCTGGAGATACAGGTAACCCGCACGCAACGTCCAGTCGCGCGCGAAACACCATTCAGGACCAATACCAAATGTCCAGGTGTCATTCCAGTTTTGAGGAGCATAGGCCAACCCCAAAACACCTGCCAAGGGGGCGTTAGCTCCTGCGTCAATGGTCATGGTCTTGTAGCGAGAAAACTGTAACCACTCGACTTTCGCTTCGACGCGTACCGTTTCCGTAAGCTGGATGCCGTAACCGAGTGCCACAATTGTCGGAAACTTAAAAGTTGTTTCAAGATCGCTCGAGCTGGCTGCCCCAGGGATATTTTCCGTTTCCATGTCACCCCTGAATGTCAGATCAAACGGCGCACGACAGGTCAGGGCTAGGCGCTGGTTGGGTGTCATGCGCCATGTGATGCCAACATTTCCGCCTACAGCATAACCGTCCGCATCCGCTTCAACTCGGTCTCCAGGTGAAAATATATTCAATTGACGAAATTGCAAACGACCGTAGTACACGTCAAGCCCGCCCCCGACCGATACGGAATCCGAAATGCGCCATGACACCGCGGGAGAAGCGTCTATCACCGACATTTCGGTAGATATAGGAAAGAACCCGCCATTATTCCACTGCGTCCGACGTCCGAACGGGACATGCACACCAAAACCCAGAGCAAAATCCGTTTCCTTTAACGGCCAGGCAAGAGCAAATCCAGGCAGAAAACCCCATGGCGAATCCGTCTCCGTCTGTCCCAACGCACCACTATAGTCAGCACAGGAGTAGCCGACCAATACGGAGACTTGCACCTGCCGCGACGGGACATCGACCAAATTAGCCGGGTTATAAAACACTGCAGACGCGTCGTCAACCCATACAATGTCGTTTCCTGCTTTACCCAGCGCCGCCGCCGTGTCAGGAGGATTGCGAAACCCGTCCGCCCAAAGGGCGTGTGTCCAAATCCCTGCCACCACGAAAACCAATCCCCCCAAAATACCCAACTTGGTCATAAAATATTATCCTTTATAATGCCTCGCCCGTACAAATCCGAACTCCCCTATACCAAACTAATAACCTTTTTCTATACTTGCACAATCTATGCCATTATACTATGGATCATTTTTGTGATGCAGGGATGTCGCTTTATTGCAGAATCGGCACCTGTAAACCAAAAAACTGCATATGCTCGTGTCCAAAAACGTACAGTTTCAGAATATTATTCATGCTTTGGCCCTAAATGCACAATTTTGAACAACTTATCCCTTTTGGAGTAGACAATCACCCCGTATTAATGCGAAACTAATAGTCAAAATTATGAATAATATCTACTATAACGACGAACGTCGCGCAGTCGTCACCGGAATCGGAGTCGTTGCGGCCAACGGTATAGGTGTAGCCGACTTTTGGAGAACCCTGCTCGAGGGGCAATCCGGGGTTGGGCCTATCACTTTATTCGATGCATCCAAGTTTCCAAATCGCATTGCTGCCGAAGTGAAGGGATTTGACCCCAAGCATTTTTTTCCACCGTCTGTCAAGTGGAAGCGCATGGCGAGGCACACGCAATTTGCCTTAGCCGCATTAGATATGGCACTGGCAGACGCGACGTTAGGCAGCGCCATAGAGAAAACCGTTCGCCCGGTGAGTGTGTCCATTGGCGTCAGCACCAGCGCCATCGAGGTGGTCCAGCGGGTTGCATACATCGTACAGGATGGTATCACAGACCGAGTGCGACCGGGACAGGTTTGGGCCTCTCAACCGCATGCCGTGTCCGCCACGTTATCCCAATATTTAGGTACGCGCGTAGCTTTTCAGACGGTGGCAACGGCGTGCAAAGCGGGATCGGACGCAGTGCTGGCGGCAACCGCCGCTATCCAGACAGGGCGAGCGGATATTGCGATTGCCGGTGGAACCGATGCATCGATCACCGCAACCACCTGTGGCGCCTTTTGTGCAAGCCGGCTGTCCTCGGCCCGCAATAACGACCCGCAACACGCCAGCCGCCCCTTTGACCGTGACCGAGACGGCGGCATTTTAGGCGAGGGTGCGGGTGTTGTGGTACTTGAAAGTCTGGCTCACGCGCGTGCCCGCGGCGCACACATCTGGATGGAAGTGTGCGGCGGCGCGTCATACCCCGACACGTTCGGGACACAACCGGCCGAAGGCCTAGGCACCTGCATGACACTGGCCCTAGCTAACGCACGGTTATGCGGTGATGCGATCGACTACGTGTGCGCGCATGGTCCAAGCGACCCGGTCATCGACCGCGTAGAGACGGCCATGCTCCATAACACGCTCGGTCGCCACGCCTATCGCATCCCGGTCTCGTCCATCAAAGGGGTCACAGGCAATCCGCTCGCTGCGGCAGGCCCCTTAGAACTGATCGCCTGCGCGCTCGCGATGCGCGATGACCTGATCCCTCCGACGGCCAACTATACAACGCCCGACCCGGCGTGTGATCTTGACTACGTGCCGCAAGCACGCCGGACTCGGATCGAACACGCCCTTATCAACGTACATGGCATGGGCGGAGGCAACACCACACTCATCGTCAGCAGGCCTCCGCGATGACGAACCTCTTCATCATCGCACTGCCAAGTGTTATCGCGATCAACCTGCTGTTAGGTGCGGTCGTTTTTTTCACCCATATACGCCGATTAGCAAACCGCGTATTCACCATCCTTTCAATCATCATCGCCCTCTGGCTGTCCTGCCAATATTTCGGCTCGACAACGTCGTCTGAGGCGTGGCTGGAGTTCTGGATACGCCAGGCCTGCGTCGCAAGCTCGTTAATGCTATTATTTTTTCATCTATTGCAAGGCACGGTGGCGAGGCCAAAGGAGACATTCGCCCACCTGTTGAGGCGATCATGGTTGTGGGTTGCAACTACAATCGCCATTGCCGTTCTGTGTCAGACCCGCTTCTTTCTCGTCGGCGCGCATCTTTCGACTGCGGCCAATGCGCTCGCGGAACCGACCTATGGTCCGGGATTTATTATATTTGTCGGTTTTTGGATCGTTACCGTAGCAGTCCTGGTGCGAACTTTTTACCTGTCTATGGCGCAGGCTGAAGGCGTCTGCCACAAGGAGTTGCAGGTTATGGCGTTCGGTTCGTTTCTCGCGCTCGTCCCGGGTGTCCTGCTCATTCTGGTGACCCCTCTGCTCACGGGGTCATCACAGAGCGCACGCGTTACGCCGATTACGGTCGTAATCTGGCACAGCGTAATCGCCTACGGGATCGCCACCCGCCATATTATGGGCGTCGGCGAATTATTGCGGCGCACCATTACGTATGCGCTTCTGATCGGTTTTCTATCGTTACTGTATGCCCTCACCTTCCGGCTCATGCTCAATCTGCCTTTTGTCTTGGAAAACCTGCGGCAAACCGCGGCCCATGTGGTCGCGGCTATCGCAATCGCCTTAACCTTTGCGCCAGCAAAAGAACTCCTCCAACACAGGGCTAATCGACTGTTCGATGAGAGGCATGACGATATGTCCAATCTGCTGCACCGCGGAGGCGAGTTAGCGCAATCCATAACGACAGTTGACGCGTTATTCCATGATTTCAGCCACTTGCTACAGACGTCACTCGGACTTTCCCATGTGCGAATCTACCTGCGTTCCGGGGTTCAGTTTGTGCTGCACACACACTTAGGTGCTGTCGAAACCGTTGACATGCTCGACAAGGCGGAGCCGCTGGTGCAATCCTTACAAGTCGAACGCTATCCGCTGTTGCGCGATGTGTTGCGGCGTGCCGGGGGCTCGATCTTGAGGATACAAGCCGAGCATACTCTTACCCGGTTAAACGCCGAAGCCGCCGTCGCCTTGAAATCAAATAATGGATTAATCGGCTTTCTCTTGCTCGGCCGCCGTCTGAATGGACGAATTTTCGGCAGACGCGAAGAGGATGCGCTCATGCACCTCGGCGACCAAATGGGAATTGCACTTGAGAACGCCACCCTCTACACGCGTCTTGAGGATGCGCGGATGTACAACGAGGTTCTGCTCGACAATCTCGTAACCGGAGTCGTCGCAGCAAACACAGAGGGATGCATCACGGTGTGTAACCGCGAAGCTCAGCGTATTTTGCATTTGACCAAAACCGAGGCCGTCATGGGCCGTCCTGCGAAGGACCTTCTACCCGAACCGATTTGGAATGAGTTGCACACCAGTCTTGTTTCCGGCCACGATATGCGCGACCAGGACCTGATCCTGCATCCGCAGTCGCCAGACAAACAGGCAGTCCGTTTCGCAACCGCTGTCTTTGGAGGCGACGGCCGTGTCGCAGCAGGCGTATTGCTGGTAATACAGGACACCTCTGCCATCCGCAAGTTAGAGGAGCAGATCCGGCGTAGCGACCGGCTGGCGAGCATCGGCACGCTGGCCGCCGGAATGGCACATGAGATCAAAAATCCGCTGGTCTGTCTCAAAACGTTCGTCCAACTCTTGCCCAGCCGATACGACGACCCCGAGTTCCGTAACACCTTCACCCCGTTGCTTGGAAACGAAGTCGATCGTATCAACACAATCGTTACGCAATTGCTTAACTTCTCCCGTCCGGCAAAACCCAAGCTGGCCCCCCTATCGTTGCACCTGACGTTGGATCACGCCTGGCACCTGGCCATCCAGCAAATAAAATCCAAAGGATTACTGTTCGAACGTCATTACAACGCCGGGTGTGACCGACTGCTCGGCGACAACCACCTGCTCGGACAGGTATTCCTGAATTTGTTTCTCAACGGCATTGACGCCATGGAGAGCGGCGGCACGCTGACCGTGTCGACGCACACAATCGGCCAACCGACGCAGCTCTGGCCTGATGGGCAACAGGACACCGACGTGTGGATTGAGGTGCGGATACAAGATACCGGATCAGGTATTGAACCGGATAACTGGCAACGGATCTTTGACCCCTTTTTCACAACCAAGGCCAATGGCACAGGCCTGGGCCTTTCGGTCGCACATGGAATTATCCTCGAACATCAGGGGGTGATCGACGTGGTAAGCTCACCAGGGAAGGGTACATGCTTTTGCGTCCTGTTGCCGTTACTTGATGCCTCAGGCGAAAATAATAATCAGGAACAGAAAGGAGAGGCATGACAACATCTGCAACAACGTGTTTATTGTTAACATGCGATTTAAAACTGGCCCAACGACTGACTCGGGCCGTAGGCGGATTGGCCGACATTCACGTAACCTCCAACCGCGGGGAGTGGACGCACGAACAAAGGACACCCGCGGTTCTGCTACTCGATTTGCGGCATCCTGAAGCCGAAGCAGCCCTCGGTGATGCAGCACCCGAGGCACGCGCCGAAACCGTCGCTTTCGGCGTGCCGGAGTCTGACCCTTTCCTGGCCTGTCACGAGGTGGGCGTGTTCGCAGTGGAACCGTTGGATGTGCCCGCTGATCGCCTGCGCCGAACCCTTCGCCAAACTATCCTTCTGCATCAGGCTCAAGAAGAGTTAAACGTGTTGCGACAGCAGCGTTCCATCTGCACGACGGCACCACTACCGCCGACGGACGAACAGGGTCTGAATCTCGCACCCCTATATGAATTATGGCGCGCTTCACGCCATTTTCACGATGTCCAGAAACTCCTCGACCAATTGGTTGAGGGCATCGCAACCGCCGGTCGATTCGCACGCGTCGGTGTGTTCGCGTGTTTGCATGACGAGGCGGATTACCGTTTGTGGGCAGGGCTCCGCTGTCTCGACAACACCGGCTCGCTATCATTTAAACCGTCTGATCGGTTCGTACACTGGCTTGAACGCCACGCGCATCTTGTCTGCCGCACAAATTTGGCTCATGTCGATGACTTCCGTGACCGCCGGCTGCTGCAACACGTACTGGATGAGGCAGGTGCCGAAATCATCGTCCCGTTACTCGGTAAACGCGGCCTGCTCGGCTGGATCTTCGTCGGATACCGCTCCACGGGCATTCCATTTGCGTCGCGTGACCTGACCGATCTAACCTTCATCGGCGAGCAAGTCGCCACACTGCTGGAAAATGCACTGCTGGTTGAAGAACTGGCCGTCCAGAAAACACTGGCGGAAAATCTTCTGGAAGCCATTCCCATCGGTATTCTGGCCGTATCGGAGGATGGCGTGGTCCGCTGGTTCAACCGTGCGGCGGAACAGATCCTGGGTGTGTCCGCCGCAGAAACCATTAACCGCCCTGTGGAAAAGTCGGGCAGTCGGATGGCCGACATGATCCTGCAGACAATCCGGGATGGGGCCACACCCGCGCCAATCAAATGGACTGACTCCGCGAGCCGGCGTACAATCCGGGCCGAATCACACCGTATCGGCAACGACGGAACCTCTCTGGGAGCGATATTGTTGCTCTCCGACATTTCGCATGAACGGTTGCTGCGAGAGGAGCGGGAGGAGTTGGAGCGCCATACGTTCTGGAATGATCTCGCAGCCGCAATGTCACACGAGGTACGTAACCCTCTGGTTGCTATCAGCACCTTCGCGCAGCTTCTACCCGAGCGGTACACCGATCCTGAGTTTCGCCAACAGTTCTTCGATATCGTCACCGGAGAGGTCGGCCGCCTGAATGCGATTATCACGCAAATCAACACGTTCGCACATCCGCCCAAACTCGTTTTCCGCCCGATTACACCGAGTGAGCTCGTGGCGCAGGCATGTGCTCGTGCCAAACAACTGACGGGATCAGATAAATGCATCGTGACGTGTGAGATTCAGGAGCACTTGCCAACACTTGCCGCCGATGCCGACGCGTTGATTGACGGCCTTGCCCATGTGCTCGCCAACGCGCATGAGGCGGTTCTCGACCGTCCGTCACCGCGCATGTGCCTACACGTTCGTTGCGCCGACATTGATGACCACCGTGCCCTCGTATGTGCAATTAGCGACAACGGGGCGGGCATCGCCCAGGACATGCTAGGCAAACTTTTTTCACCGTTCAGCACCACCAAGTTGCGCGGACTGGGACTGGGGTTACCGCTAGCGCGACGCGCAGTCGTCGACCATGGCGGCCGCATCGATGTCGATACGACAGAGCAGGGAACAACAATAACCATCACACTGCCATTGGAGGGAGGCCCGCATCATGCAGAAACTCTTGATTGTTGACGATGAGCAGGGTAGTCGCGAAGCCCTGAGACAAATTTTCTCGCGCGAGTACTCCGTATTCTCGGCCGCCACGGCGGATGAGGCTCAAATGGTACTGTCGCGCGAACAGGTGGATCTTGTCCTTCTTGATGTAGTAATGCCCGGTCGAACCGGAATCGATCTGTTGCGTCAGATTCATGTCGACCAACCCGATCTGCCCGTCATTATGGTCAGTGCGTCGACTGCCATTCCACCCATAGTCGAGGCCATCCGCCAAGGAGCTGTCGATTTTGTCAGCAAACCGTTCGACGTGGATAACATCCTCCATCTAGTGCGACGGGCGCTCGAGACCAAACGACTCCATCGACAAGTCGCCGTCTTGGAGACCGAACTGTCAGCAGCCTTTCCAACGCAACAGATAGTCGGGCGCAGTCCTGCTTTTTCAGCCGCAATTAGCCAGCTGCGACAGGCTTCCGTAACCGATGCCACCGTGCTGATTCAAGGCGAGAGTGGAACAGGCAAGGAACTTGCCGCCCGCCTGTTGCACGCGCAGAGCCCTCGCCACAATGAACCGTTCGTCGCCGTCCATTGCGCCGCACTCTCCGAGAACTTGCTGGAGAGCGAGTTGTTCGGACACGAAAAAGGCGCGTTCACCAATGCCAACCGTCAGAAACCCGGACGATTTGAACTAGCCGGATCGGGAACCCTGTTTTTTGATGAGATTGGGGAGATATCAACAGCCACGCAAGTCAAGCTACTGCGTGTGCTGCAAGAGCGCGAATTCATGCGGGTCGGCGGAACCCGACTGGTTTGCACCAACGCCCGCATCGTCGCGGCCACAGCCCGGGACTTGCGCAAAGAAACTGCTGAAGGGAGATTCCGCGAAGATCTCTACTACCGCCTCAACGTAGTACAGATCCGTCTGCCTCCGCTCCGCGAGCGGCGTGATGACATTCCCCTGCTACTCACGCATTTTTTGAGGAAGCTTGGACCCGACCTGCACGCCGTAACCCACGGGTTTGAAACCAAGGCCATGTGCCAGCTGTGCTCGTATGCTTGGCCCGGAAATGTCCGCGAATTACGAAATGTAGTCGAACGTGTGCTAGTGCTCCACGGCCGCGAGCCAGTGATCTCCGTTTCACAGCTACCGGAAGAGTTTCACGCCGAGCCAGCGGACGGCACTGCGGCTGTGATAGAACCAGACATTCCCACGGTCTCTGCGGCTGTCTCGCCTCTCAAGCAAGGCCTGACCCTCGAAAATGCTGTCAGCACCTACGAGCGTCAACTGATAGCCGATGCCCTGCAACAGGCTGCTGGTATACAGACGCATGCCGCCAAAAGCCTCGGAACGACTCGCCGCATCCTTCGCTATAAAATGGAAAGGCTCGGTCTTGTAGACCCTGAGCTGTAAAAGCGGTTCGGACACAACCATACACCTTGAACCCTGTTACTAAAACATCCCTATACATGCCGTCATTTTTCATCTCCAAGATCTTTCGCCTCTAAACTATTTCACCTCAAACACTACGACTTGTGAGACCCTCCTTGCGGGGTGAAGGCGGAAACGCATCCCTTATTTTCATACCCTACCTCAAAACCAGCTACACGCTCAGCAAAGCTATCATCTGAAATGCACCTGTCTGAAAAGATATATTGTCTCCAATCCAACTCCATGATATTCTTAGGCTGTTATTTGAAATAGTACTTTATTTTGGAAGGCAAGCTTACAAATGCAGCCGAGAATATTATATCAGAAAAACCGATTTCAGCAGCTACGATCAGTTTTATGAGCAATTTCGTATTGTTATTCCTGAAAGTTTCAATTTTGCCTACGATGTTGTCGATGCAGATGGAAAGCAATACAGCAGCAACCAGACCGGCCAGATCGTCATCCGTATCAACCGGAACATCCCTATAGGTTTATTCAGGGGATATTACCAGAACAGCGCTTTGACAAACAGGATCACGTGCGCCATACCACCGCGTACTATAAATATCCGCGTATCATAGTTTTCGTGGACAAACTTCCCAGAACAATCAGCGGAAAGATTCTCCGAATCAGATCAGAATCAGGAATAAGACCTAAAAATTAACTTATATAAAACTGGAAATACTCTAATATGAAAAAAATACTGTTAATATTGATGTTTATTGTGCCTATAGTACAAGCTAAAGAGGTTACTTTCGCAAATAACGACGCTAAACGTCAGCAAAGTGTCAAAACCTTAAGAAAAAAAGCTGTTATGGAAAAGGCATTTGCAGTTGAGTGGGCAAAGAAAAGTGGCGTTCCTGTGACGATTGATAATGGTTTTCAAAAAATGGAATTGATGAGGTTTGAAAATAATAAACCTATTTATTATAGTACTTTTAATGTTGATGCAGCAATTTCTGCTGCGACCGACAAAGTGCGTTGTTTTTCCCCTTTTAATGTGGCAGGTTCAAATACGGTTGTTGGCATTTGGGATGGCGGGTCTGTTTTGCAGACACATCAGGAGTTTACAGATAATCGTGTTGTGCTGAAGAATGTTGCAGCAAGTCATTATCATGCGACACATGTTGGTGGTACCATTGGTGCTGCTGGTATTTATGCGTCATCAAAAGGCATGGCTCCATCTGTTACAATTCACTCTTATGACTGGACTTATGATCTTGCTGAAATGACAGCTGTTGCAGCATCATATCCTGCTGAAAGCAATACTATATATCTGTCCAATCATTCTTATGGATATGTTTGCGGCTGGAATTATAATGGGGTCTGGTCTTGGTATGGAGCTTATACAGATGGTTCTTTTGGGCCGGAGTATGGTTTCGGGATGTATATGAGTACCACAAGAGCATATGATAATTTAGTATACAATGCACCTTACTATCTTCCTTTCAAAGCTTCTGGCAACGATAGAAACGATGGACCTCCTTCGGAAGGTACTTCATTTTTATATTGGGATGGCAGCTGGAAAACCAACAGCAGTTATAGTTCTGCCTCTGATCCGGCTGGTGATGGTCAATATAAAGATGGATATGACACAATAGGATATGTTGGAAATGCAAAAAATATTCTTACTGTTGGAGCTGTAAATCCGGCTGTGTCCAGTGATGAGAGATCTTTAGCAAGTGCAACGATGTCAAGTTTCAGCTCATGGGGCCCTGCAGATGACGGACGAATAAAACCTGATGTGGTTGCAGATGGTGTAGGGTTGCTATCAACATATAATACAGCAGATAACGCTTATGCAATAATGAGTGGAACAAGTATGGCTACTCCAAATGCGTGTGGATCGGCAGCTCTTCTAATAGAACTTTATGAAAACTATTTTTCCACGAACAATGCAATGCGTGCCAGCACTCTAAAGGGATTAATTATTCATACAGCAGATGATTTAGGTCGTCCTGGGCCGGATTATATTAATGGTTGGGGACTGGTAAATATAAAAAATGCTGCCGATATTTTAAAAAGTCTTGATGAAGGTGATAATATCAGAGTGGATGAAGCAATGCTTAACACATCAACTGATCAGTCAAAAATATATACGTTTAACTCCGATGGTAAGCAGCCGATAAAAGTAACTCTTTGCTGGACAGATCCTCCGGGGACTGCAACCTCTGCCAATGATAGTCGAACACCTGTTCTGATCAATGACCTTGATCTCAAGGTTATCAACGGTGCGTCAACCAACTATCCTTATTCTCTGAGCTATACTTATCCGAGCTCGAATGCAACAGCCATAGCTGAAAATAATATTGATAATGTTGAGCAGGTCTATATTGCCTCTCCTTCACAAGATGATTATACCATTGTTGTGGATTATGATGGCACATTGACCGATTCCGAACAGTGGTTCTCGCTTATTGTTTCCGGTAATGTCAAACCTGGCACCATGCTATTATATCACTAACGTTCCATCACTCTTCGCCAAGGCTATGCCCTGACAGGCATGACGCTTAGTCTATCAGGGGAGTTAGGCTGCAGGCTCAATCAAAAAAGTATTAAAATTAATCAAAATTGCTGTAAATGAACAGGAGGTGGTTCTATGAATATCTGTGCGCGAAATTCAAGTATTGCTTTCAATCAAGTTAATTCTTTTGCAGTCTTTTTGTTTATTATTATGCTTTTATTTCCAATTGGTTGCTCAACCCAGACCAAATACGTTTCCGCAAGTTCCAGGGTGAGTCAAAGACTCGATAAGTTACTTGTGGAAGTCGATATGCCAGAAGAGATAGACTTCATAGGAGCAAAGCTTCATGGGAATGATTTCATGATTGCAGCTATAGGCGGCCTTATAGGTTATTCCGTTGTTCAAGGAGCTTCTTATGTATTTTAAAGCAACCGCATTAGTTTTATTGTCACTCTATCTTCTTGGGGGATGTACTCATGGCCAATTATCTACACTACCACACGTAAGTAATGTTGATAAAGCAGCGACACTAACTGTTTTACGGGAGAGCGGCATCACAGGAGGTGGGGTTAGTTTTCGGGTGGACTTGAACGAGCAGAGTATTGCGATGCTCAATAACGGGACTCATATCATATTTAAGGTGGAACCCGGAACACACTCAATATCATTCTCCAGCTGGCAAATAATTATTGGATGGATGTTAATGAAACGAATTGAAATTAATTGCCTGCCCGATAAGCAGTACTATATTAGATATTCACCAGGGGTTCTTGGTGGTAAACTAGAACAGATTCAACTCCGTTGTTAGTCTCTTTGTGATCAATATAAGGTCCGCCGGAGATAGCGCATGCTCCTACGGCAATAACAAGTTTCGGTGATGGCATTGCTCTGTAAGTTTTCTCCAATGCCAATTTCATATTTTCTGTGACTGCCCCTGTCACTACAAGACCATCGGCATGTCGTGGAGATGCGACAAACTGAATTCCAAAACGTCCAAGATCATAACTCAATGTGCCCAACACATTGATATCCGCTTCGCAGGCACCACAATCCTCTTCTGTGGCATCGGGAGAGATATGCGGCAACCCTAAATATCTCTCAGACAAGAGATCTTTCTTCGGTGGAAACGGCTGGGTCCGGTATCCCTGTTTAAATCTGGCAATTAATATTTTTATCATATTTATTCTCTAGTAGCTTATCGCTCATTTCACACAATAAACAGCCGTCGCCTTCGGCTATGGCCGTCAAGAAAACAAAAAATTCGCGATAGTTCAAGTGGTTAAAATCGTTAAAATGGTTGAAATGGTTTCTGCCTTCCGCTGATCCGCCTATACGCGCCCTCCCGCATTCGCGGGAGAGCCGCTTCCTACAAGGCTTCGCCATTTAACGCTTAGCCCTTTCCTGAACCAGCCAGGCTGGCAATTACACCGCAACCCGACTTTAGAACTCTCGAACTTTAGAACTTCTTTAACCTTCAACCCTTTTAACCTTCAACCTTCAACCTTCTCTAGCACACCACTACCCCAAAAAGAGTACCTACCGCTGCAGTCAGACCCATTGCCAACGCCCCCCAGAATGTCACCCTGAGCGCCCCCTTCACCATTGATGCCCCACCCACATGAGCAGCCAGACTCCCTAGCAATGCTAGAAAAAGGAGCGACAAAACGGCAACCACAGGAATTACATGAGACCTGGGAGCCGCCATTATCGATAAAAGTGGAAGTGCCGCTCCGACGGCAAACATGGCAGCTGATGAAACCGCGGCCTGAATCGGTCGAGCCCTGAATTGATCCTGTATACCCAGTTCATCGCGGGCATGAGCCCCCAGAGCATCATGAACCATTAACTGATCTGCAACCTGTAGAGCAAGATCCGGTTCAAGACCACGCTCCTGATAAATAGCGGCAAGCTCCTTATGTTCAAACTCAAGATTATCCTTGATATGACGTTTTTCCAGATCGAGATCCGCTTTTTCTGTATCAGACTGTGAACTGACGGAGACATATTCACCTGCCGCCATCGACATGGCCCCGGCAACCGCACCGGCAATACCTGCAAGCAGAATTTCTCCGCGTACCGCATGAGCGGCGGCAACGCCTATCACCAGACTCGCTGTGGAAACGATACCATCATTAGCCCCCATCACAGCGGCACGCAGCCAACCTGTTCGATGTAATCTATGTGCGTCTTTATGTGCCATAATTTTAATCCATCTGTCTTCTATTTATCTCTCTTATCTTCTTCGGTATATAATCATAGTACTGCCATGAAATCATTTATGTCAATTAACATTATGCGCGCCCTCCCGCATTCGCGGGAGAGGCACACCCTACAAGATATTTTGCCGCAACTCGATATCGGTATCGGTATCGATATCGGTATCGAAAATACAGTTCAAATATCGATTCCGAATGATGGATTCACATTAAGGGCCCACGCGGAAATAACTTCACATTTTAGTGGCTACTGCATCACGCCTGACTTCGTTGCGGAAACTTGAAATATGTCCATATTCCTGTGTTTTCGCACCTTGTCAGGCATGCGCCTAGCCACAAGAATTTGAACTCAATGGACTGGATTGCGGACCGTGAGCCACGGTTCCGCCAGAGTGGGGCGTTAGCGCCTAAGGGGTCGAATTTCAATTGCGCTGTTATTGATGATCGCTTTTTTCCGTTCACGGAGAGGTTATTTTTGTCTTAATGGAAGGGCGCTGGCCTCAGCGCCCGAAATTACGTGCGTGGTGAACGCATTACTTAGGCTTTACATCAAGCCCGCAACAGATTAATCTTCCTCATTATGAAAATTTACAGATTGTTTCTTTGCCTCGCAGCCCTGCAGACCGCCTTTGCAGCTGAGCCCCTTTATCCATCGCTTGACGGTCGCGTAATGTGCGGTTATCAGGGATGGTTCCGCACCGAGACAGATCAGTCCAATGCAGGCTGGCACCACTGGGTACGCAAACATAATGGAAAATACACCCCGACCATCGACTACCTGCCGGATATATCTGAAGCCACATCGGATGAACTATCTCCTCTGCCACTGCATTTCAAAGAGGGTGCGGTTGCCAAAGTTTTCTCCTCCGATAACCGGGCCACTGTCAACCGTCACTTCAAATGGATGAAACAATACGGAATCGACGGTGTTTTTGTTCAGCGCTTCCCTACCTCGTTTTACAATCGAAAATCTGAGCCAAGGCCCTATCGTAACTCCGGCGATCGCGTACTCGGTTACTGCCGTGATGCAGCGGCGGCCAATGGACGCTCCTGCACCCTGATGTTTGACCTCTCCGGTCTGGGTGCTAACGCCGCAGAGATTGTGATCAAAGACTGGAAACATCTCACCTCCAGCGGGATTATTAATTTCAAGACAGATACCGCCTGGCAGTATCACCAAGAACATCCGCTGATATCCATTTGGGGACTTGGTTTCAATGACAAACGCAAATACAATCTGGCCGCCTGCGAAAAGTTGGTCGATTTCTTCAAAACTGAGGGTTGCTCGGTCCTGCTGGGCGTCCCCTTCTACTGGCGCACACTGAATAAAGATACCATCCGGGACAAACGCCTCCATGATATTATACGCAAGGCCGATATTGTACACTCATGGAGCGTGGGACGTTTCAAAGATAGCAACGGAGTGAAACATGTGGAGAAGGTTTGGCAGGAAGATTCCATCTGGTGCCTTGAAAACAAGCTCACCTTTATGCCGGTTGTCTTTGCAGGATTCAGCTGGGGCAACCTCAAAGGAGAGCCCAACTCCATCCCTCGGCGCGGAGGTGCCTTTCTCTGGGAGCAGTTCATAGCGGCACAGCATGCCGGTGCCAGCTGCATCTATGTGGCAATGTTTGATGAAGTGGATGAAGGAACGCAGATCTTCAAGATAGACAATACCCCGCCTGAAGGTGAGGACTTTGAATTCCAGAGTTACGGAGATCTGCCCTCCGATCACTATCTCTGGCTGACTGGGGAGGCAACCCGTCTGTTCCGCTCAGGCAAACCCTTTCCTCAGAAAATACCAAAGCGTTAAAACTCCAATGCAATGGCATATCCTTAATACAAAGTCCACTCTGGAGGGGTGATCAGCCCGACCTCCTTACGTCCGGATGCGGGAGGAACCCAGAACTTACTGTCCCAGCATGCTCCGGCGGTCTTCCAGTCACCGAACATGGGCAGAACCGATGTCCATACACTGACACTTAATTTAACCCTCTTTCCTCTGCACTTTTCCTGAACTTTCCAGTTGTAAGGAGCCCAGGCACGTTCACCCAACTTCTCGCTGTCAAGAGAGACCGAAGTATAAAAACCGCCGGTATTAAGCTTCAGGCGCAGATCCCCTGAGAGAGAGGGAACATCTACCATCGCTGAATAAATAACTTTTCCTGTAAATCCAGGCAATCCCTGCTGAATTAACGTCCCTGCCTTAACCTTACTTTCCAATGGTTTCAGGACCGACTGCTCTTCAACAGCAAAGGGGCCGGACAGCAATGCAACCGGCAGGAAGAAGTTATTATCAACAGAGCCTTTTGCAATCGTCATTGTATGCTCTCCCGCTGCCAGCTTCATGGAAGCACTCTGTTTATAAAGCGTTTTAAACCCCTGAATCAAACGGTCACACGGCTCTTCGGTTTTTACAGATTTACCATCAAGGAGGACGCCACTGGCATCCGTATAATTACGCACCACAATACGTACGCCCTCAACCGGTTTCTTAACGGAGAACTTCAGCGTTTTTTCAGAGTTGAATATCAATCGATATGTGTTATCAGCAGCGAGAGTAAGATCATAAGCGGTTTCCGAGGGAACAGATGCGCACAGCTTACCACCAGCAGATCCGTCTCTATGAACCTCTCCTTTTGCATCCATAACAAAAACGCCACGAGCTGGCAGGTTAAAGATTACATCCGCAACTCCCTTTCGTTTCAAATGCAGTGATTTGCGTTCTTTCGCGGAGAGATCCAGAACCACAACACTGCCATCGTTATAGTGACGCAGCAGAAGGTCCTTAACCCTTTCTCCCTTTTCATCCAGAACTCGCACTTCCTGAGGACGCTTCTCCCGCATGAAGGCAACCGCGTCATCAAGCAGTTTGAAAACCTTTCCTGAGTTCTCCTCTTTAAATGATTTTCCGTTAAATGAAAAGACAAAGGTTTTATCACACTTCTCATCCTCTTCATACAGATCGTATGTGATCTGATTAATTGCAAAGCGACGCAGTGTCCCCTGCAGCCAGGGCTGCTGTTTCTTTTTTATGCTCAATCTGGCGGACTCTTTCTGAGGATAACGGATACCGACATCACAATGCACCGGTTTTCTGGCATAACTCGCCGCAACACGAGCCTCATCACCCAACAACTGCAAAGCAGGGAACCACGGCTGCATGCGAGTAAATGGATTAAAGTAGGCATGCTTCTCCACATTGCCACGGGCATCAAGCGGTGCCACAGCCAGAACATAGTGATCCAGCTTGTGCATTGCGCTCAACCAGATCATTTGGCGGTGCACTGAGTGTTTCATGTCAGCAGGACCAAGAGCAAACAGTTCAACAAGTCCGCCATTACCCTTTCTGCCGGCCGCATGCTGCGCCACCCCGAAGGTGATCCATTCAATGCTCTTTGGATCCGTACGGGTGGCGATCTCATCCATTCCCGGTATACCCAACCCCTTCAATACATGTAGGGGCTTACCGTTGTAACGTGCGGAATGAGCAGTATTGTTCTCGGCAATCATGTGACCGGTTGACTGAATCCCCATGCGCTCACACCAGGCATGAATCGGGTCAAAAAATGATTTCCTGAACCGCCTCCCCAGAAGGTCTGCATAAACCGCCCAGACCTCATCACGTGTATTGTCGGCCAGATAAGCCTCAACATCCGCGTGCAGATTGCGACCTGTTGCAGATTTGTATTCCTCTTCCGCCTGATCAAAATATCGAAAGGTCAAAAGAGGTTTTCCTGGAATCTTAAATGGAACAGGGTGCGAAGGTTCATCTGAGAAAATCCCCTTGATTGTTGAACCCATGTAAGGCTTCAGACGTTTTTCATATTGTTTATGGGTCATCTCCATAAACCGCTGCATCGCCTTGAAGCTGTAGTTATCAACCCAGCCGGGTGCATGCACAACCTTCCATGTGTATGAACCGTCCTTCTGCTTATATACGGCAAATTTCCGAGCTTCATAATCCGGATTTTCTGCAGGCACCCGTCCCTTGCACGAACCGCTCGGCCAGTTGTATTCATCGTACAACCAGATAGCCATGTCCAGTCGCTTTGCGTGTTTGCATATCCACTCGCAGAGCTGCAGCCACTCTTCACCCATATACTCAAGTTCCAACCCGCTTCTCGGATAAACCAGAAACTGATCAACCCCTACGGCCTTGTAGCTCTCCAGAGTTTCCTGTATCTGCTGCTCATCAGGTTTTCCGGTAATTGCCCCCATCGGGATCAATGGACAGCGAGATTCCACTGCATTCACATTGGCACAAAGTACCCCCATCACCAACAAGCATAATATAGTCCTGATCTTCATCGCTCCCCCTTTATTAATTACTGTACCAGAATCAACAGCATCCTAAGTGATACTAGCGCAACATAATCAGTGTTCTCATAGGATAACGGCACAGAGCTCCATAGCCAACTATAAACCTAAGAAATGTTTAACTGCTGATCACTCCGCTAACTGACTATCCGTAATAGTGGAGTGTCTTCTGAAAGGCGTAACAAACTTGCATGTCAACATCCCTTTTTCTTCGAGATGGGCTAAACAGGCTCGTTGACAGGCAACCCCGCACAGCGAAGGGTTGTAACCGAAACGGACCTGCGGATAGGCCTCTTCCACAGCCTCTTTAATTGCCGCAATTCCCTCTTCCGTAAAACGCTTATCACCTGAGATATAGGGTTCAGAAGCCGGGTTGGCCTTAACCAACTCTGGCGAGAGAAACGGGTTTATCGCAAGAGAACCTCCCATTCTTCCGCCCATACACTGCCACTCATCAAGCACCCCATTTTTGTCGATGGCATTAACAGGACAGCTCTTGATACACTCTCCGCAGTTATCGCAAAGCAAGTTCTCCTGCACAGGATCGGGTTCCAATTCGGCATCAGTCAGAATAAAGGCAAAACGCTGGAGGGGACCAAACGCAGTGGTAAGAAAAAAACCACCGCGACCCATGGCGCCAAGCCCACATATCTCAGCGGCCTGATTAAAATTCATAAGTACATCCGGGGCGGGTTTTCCTGGAGCCACGGGTTCCGCAAATTTAATCTTGAAGGCGGGAAGATGCTCCGGATTGGAACCGGCATCGTCACCACGTCTACGATCAGGAACGCTTCTCTGAACAACACCCTCAAAACCGTGATCTTCCAGATAGCAGGCCACCCTTCTCAACACCCCCGGCGCATAGACCTCATCGATATGCACAATGCCCATTTCGGGAAACTGATAGAAGTGGGTGCCCTCCTCAATTCCACGCAGAGAACCGCGAAGCACCCGGAACCCCAATCCGATGACAGACTTGGCACGGGGAGCTATAAAGCGGGGATCATGTCCTGCGGGGGTTCCTTCAAAACGATCCATTGATCCAATACCGACAAGGTCAGCCCCCTGACCTTGTGCAAACTTTTTTACATTTTCAGAAGTCAGCATGTGTTACACCTCCAGCTTCCAGGCCTTGCCGGCGCGGAAATTTTGATTAGATTTTCGATTAAGTACGCCGCGTTTCTCCAATGAATTCAGGCAGGCACGCAGACACCCCCCGCATTTCGGAGGATTATATCCACCCGGTTCAGCGGGATAATGGCGGTTGATGGCATCATTGACCGGGGAGTAACTCCCGGCGGTGACTTTGGCATCCGGAGAACCCCGCATCAGCTCTGCGCCTCCTGGTATATCCTTAAATGCATCACGCGGCAGAAAGGGATTCGATGCCTTGCTGGCACCGATGTAGTAGGCAAAGCACTTCCACTCATCAAGCTTGCCCCAGGAGACCTCATGTCCGGCCAGTTCAACCTTAACCTGCTCTGTGGCACTGAGACACGATCCGGGACAGGCTGACACACAGGCCATGCAGTTATTACATAGTTGTGGTCCATTATAGATGGGATCAGTTTCCAGTTCGGCATCGGTAAGAATGAATGCCTGACGATTCATAGGTCCGAACTCAGGGGACAGCAGCATTTTGCTGTAACCAATCTCGCCCAGACCGCAAAGATAGGCGGCGATTCGAAAGTGGATAAACACATCTGGAGCCGGAAGATTTGGCGACACGGATCGGGCTAATAGGCCACGAATATTCGGTGATGAGTTTGTGCCGCCTTTTTTTGCATGACGGTGCAGTTCGGGTGACTCCTCCCTCGCTGCTATACCGGTCATATCAGAGAGGGCACTGCGGCCGCCGGTATTGCGGTAGACAATTCCCTCATAGCCGTTATCCTCAATAAACTTCGCTGTATCATAGAGCACCGTAGGGCCGTAATTCTCATTGATAGCCCCATAACCCATTGAGGGATATTGAAAAAAATGGGTTCCTTCCTCCACCCCTCTCAGGTAGCCACGGGGAATACGGAATATCAATCCGATAATACTTTTCGCACCGGGAGCAATGAATCGTGGATCCATCTCCTTCGGGGCACCATCAAAGCGGTCCAGAGAGGCGATTCCGACTGCATCGGCTCCAAACCTCAAAGCCGCTTCTTTAACAGATTTAGCGTCTAACATGTTTCAATTCGTCCTTACAATAAATTTCGCGTTCCGACTCCGAAAGCAAACAAAATCGTTCAAGCCAGTCATCATGAAACGCGGTATTATCCAGATAACACAGTTTCGAAAAATCCGGTTCGGCCAAACTCAGGGTGTTGCCTTCAAAAGCTCTTTTCACATAACTGGAGATAACCCATTCCGGATCGCGGTGCACCCGGGTCGCCAGCTTGATACCATCAACCAGACCGCAATAGGAATCGATCTCCTCCGGTCTGATCCAGGTGCTGTCTGCCAGAAAAGCGTAGTGATTCGCGGGGTCGAAAAAATACTCCCAGCAAATTCCCCTGAACCCGTTCCATGAGCTCTTTTCGCAGGCAATCTCCCGCTCATGCGCAACAAGGTTGTCATGAAAGATATGAGCTGGGCACTCTTTCATACATCCACTGTTAGCCAGAAGGTAGAGCCGCTTGTCATTGGCTACACACCACTCCTTCAGCACCTTAATCTTTGAAGGAAATCGATTAAGCTCCCTCTTTACATAGAAGCTATCAAAATAGTCTCTAACACATCTCATAGCTGAGAGAGAGCCTATGCCCATATTAACGGAGGCCCTGACTTCAATCTCCGGAAACCTGCGCTTGATGTATGAAGCGATGAAAAGCGAGGCGGTTGTCACAGCCTCCAACCCGATTCCGTTGAGCATGTAAGAGATCGCACTCTCAATCTTATTCTCCAGCTCAACGGAGATAGAATCCTTTCCATAACAGTTGGCATTCCAGAGCATATTGAGTTTAACTCCATGCGCATGGATATCCTCCAGCTCTTTCTCCATGATCTGCTGTTCATCCGCCCCCGTGATGCTGCTTCCACGACCATTCATCACGCCGATCCATGGAAAGTAAACCTCCTCGATATCCGCCGCGTAATCATTCACAATGCAGGAAAGAGTCCTGAGATCCGGAAGCTGATAACCAACTGAGAACTTAAGCTTTGAGGACATCGACACCATCCTCCCCGTACAAAGTCAGTTGTTTAATCTTTCCAACGACACTCAGAGCCACCAATAACATAACCGGATAAAATAATCCGACCACACAGAAGACCGGAATATAGCTGTCGGTCATATCCACACTCACACCCACAAACCGAGTCAGAAGCATGCTTCCTATACCGGCGCAGCCGCCGGCAATCCCCGCCACCGTACCCACGGAACTCGACGGAAAAAGATGGGTCGGTATGACATGATTATTAGCACCCAGCATCTGCATGCCGACAATCGAAACGCACATAGCCGCAATGTACTGCCAGGTAACCGCCAAAAACGGCACGGCCGTACCGACCATCATCATAAATGCACTCAGCGCCATTACTGATTTGATCGAACGGTTCACCGACCATCCGCGATGCTGCAGCCAACTCGCAATAGAGCCGCCCATCAACGTGCCGGCATCAGCTGCCAGAAAAGGAATCCAGGCCAACATTCCCGCGGTCACAACCGACAAGCCCTTGTCATTCACAAGATAATTGGGCAGCCAGAAGATATAAAAAAACCAGACAGGATCGAGGAAGAAGCGCAGCATCATCACCCCCCAGATGCCGCGATGAAGGAAGAGATGTTTTATCGGATGGTGCTCCGTTTTTTTACGGGCAAGAATCTCTTTCGGCCACTTTCCCTTCATGCCCAGCCACAAGGCCACCCACAGATAACCGGTTACGCCGGTCATCAGGAATGTATAGCGCCAGCCCATCATTTTATAGAGCCAGACCACCACCACCGGCGCAATGGTGGCACCGACGGTGGCCCCTGTAAGCCAGACCGATGTGGCGAAACCGCGTTCCTTGACGGGAAACCACTCTGAAACGGTCTTGGCGCAACCGGGCGATACCGGTCCCTCCCCCGTCGCTCGCAGAAAACGGCAGAAACCCAATCCGATCACCGAGTTGACCCGCGAATGCAGCAGCCCCGCCGTAGCGGCAAACAGACCTGCTATCGCCATTCCGGCACGTGCACCGATCTTATCCATCACCCGACCGCCGACAACATACATTACTGTATAAGCAAGCAAAAAGCAGTTCAGAATGTTCGAATAGGATGTATTGGACATGCCGAACTCTTCACGCAAAACTGGCGCGAGTACGGACAAAACCTGATTATCCAGATAGCTGAAAAAAGTCTGACAGAAAAGCAGCGCAAGAATAGCCCAGCGAAAAGGGTTTACGGCACCCATTCCGTGTCCGCAATCCAGCTCTTCACCCAGCTCTTTCCGCTTAAAAAATAAACCCATAATCCTGCCCTTCCCGCTTTTCATCTAATACTCAATCCCCGGCCGGAGCCTTCACACGATAAAAGACCGGAACTGATGAATGCGGCATTTTCACCACGAGTTGCAACAGGAGTCAGCAATACCGTGCTGATCGTCATGTGCTGAGGCTGTGTAACGGAACAGATCTGGTTAAGGGAAACATCTGTTATGTTCTGTGTCTCTCCTCCGGGCCAGAGTATTTCCAGATCAACCGGGAGAGAGCGACTACCCATGCCAAAATGCAGAATCATCTCATTCTGATTTCCTTTACCGGTTCCGCCTTCCACCTGACGACTCTGAATAACTCCAGCGCCCATATCAATACGGACCTGTGCACCGATGGCCGAACGGTTGACTGTGATACCGTTGCCCTCCAGTTTCACACGCAACCAGTTGTTGCCGTTTCCCTGATTGACAAAAAATTTGCCATCTGTCGTCAGATCAAGATCACCATCATTGTCGATATCCGCCCAGGCCGCCACATCATAGCTCCTCCTGAGAGTACCCTGACCAAGTGCATCGGTCTGATCCACAAAAGTCACAGCCGCTAAAATTAAAGGACATACCATAACCATGCTAATCAAACCGGATAGCTTTACGCACTGTATTTGCATCTATAACCTTTCACAAAACGCCTGGAAGAGTGGACATATAACCATATATCCATCAAGGCAGATCAATCATATCGCCCGTCGGCACACATTTCCGGAGTTTACACCCTTCAAACGTGTAGTGGACGACCAACTGCTTGTATTTTCCACGGGCGGGATCAAAACCGATAGACCTGTTGTTAACCATAATCGGCAGGCTTCCATCGGCAACGAACCCCCGCATAATCTCTGTCACATCTGCACCCTTAGAGCCGTCGCGGGCCTCATAACGGGCGGAATCAATGGAGAACACAGGCGGGGATGTATCCCAGAATGGTTCACCCGGCAAAGGATAGTTCCGCAGACGCACCGGGCCCAGAAGTCCGCTGGGACGAAGCGGGTCATTCGGTTTATACGGGTTGATATTTGTCTGGGTCAGCTGTTGGTCAAGAGGCAGTCCGGCATCACGTATCAACCGGTTAGGCCACAAATTGGCAACGCGCACCTCCAGTTCGTTGCGCCCCGGCTTACAACCTCCCGACACATCAATCAAAGCGGGGCGCATCCAGGCCACCCCCTGACGCTGTCCATTAAGAAACACTTCAGCTGTTTCGTGGACCACTCCCAGATCCAGCAGCTGGGGATAGACCTTCTCCGCCAGAATGAAATGCGTACGATACACAACTGTTCCGGAGTAGTAGCGGATACCGATATCAGCATCTGCGGTCCAATCCTTCAAAGTTTCAAACTGAACCGTTCCCGGACCGCCCCACTGAGGGTCAAAGAACAGCGTCCATCCATTGGTCAAAGCAACCCCCGCCCCGTCAAACTCCGGACAGCTCTTGAATGTCTTTGTTGTAACAGAGTTCTCGCCCATGGTAACAAAACACGAACCGCAAGGCGGCAATTCCAGAACATATCCCCCCTTGTCAGCTGACAGAGGGACGGTGCGATCAGTGACGGCATCATAAACAGAGCAGGAAGCATTGACAGCAGCGGCACGGAATTGCGCCGTGATGCGTTGCGCACGGCGGCTGAGATTGGCAACAAAATATGTGTCCACACCTGCCTCTTTCCGGTGAATCCAGTCAATTGCGTTTCGCACAGACTCCCCTTTGCATGAAAAATCCGGTTCAAGCTTCAAGGTCTCACGAATCAAGGCATTGTCCTTGCGGGTGATCAAGACTCCTTTTCCAACCTTTCTGACCTTCTCGTCTCCCTTGCCCCATAGCTCTGTAACCAGGGCATCAAATGCAGCCGGATCATCAACGAGTCCGGCCGGGCCAATCGGACGGGAACCGACAACTGTTGCGCCCTGCTCCAACAGGGATTTAATCTTGAGCAAAGTAGCCAGCGTGATAGGATGATCCACCCGCGGCAGCGGAGCTTTCAGCATGCGGGCAGGACCCGGCCAGATCTGGGCATCCCGGGGATTCTTCCGTGAGAGGATCAGCACCTTGTAACGCATACCGGATGGCAGAACAATCTCACCACGTTCAACTCGGCTTCTGAGAAGAAGTTCCGTGTTTCCGAAATCATAGTCATACCCGCAACCCAACCCATCCTCGGGCGTCTTGAGACCGGCAAACATCCCGAACCCGTCGCCATGATAGAGCAAAGCATCGGCAACAAAACGCCCTCGCTGCAGACGTTCGGAGCAACGGGTGAGATAGGCGTTAAACGCCCCTGAATGTTTCCACCAGGTGATCTGCGGATTATAGTGCATTCCGGCAAAGCGCGTACGCCCCGGCATTTCGGTCAGCGACGGAGAGAGCATGGTGCCGTGATAACAGATCTGGTTGAGACCATCACAGAACGCACGATCTGTCGAAGACTTCATATAAAACGGCGACTCCGTCCAGTAAGTTCCGATCGTGGTATAGGCCTCGGCAAAGACAACCTTCATCCCATAAATATGCGCAGCAGAAGCGGCATCACGCACCATGAACCGCTGTGCATCGGAGGGCCGGTGACTTGATGGCAGCCAGAACTCCCCCATTGCAATGTCACTTTCAACGGTAGCCGCCGCCATATCAGACTGCTTCTGATGGGGTCCCGCCGCCTCGCTGATGGAAATCATGCCGTTGGCATGAGCCAGCTCAGTGGTATAGCGATAGTGGTTCTCGTTGAGCAGCTCACTGAGAGTCAGGGTATGATCCCGTTTGAACCGGGCCGTCGTCTTAGCATCGGTAATGGTCACACCGGCCAGTGCGGGCAGCCAGGACGTGATCTCATAACCGCGACGTTTTCTGAACAGTTGTTCATAGCCGCTGGTCCAGTTGACAGTCCCCGCCTCCCAGCTGTCACAGAGCACACTGCGCAGTCCCTTGCGTTCATCGGGAGTCATCTCATCCAGAAAAGGCTGCACCAATATTGTCCAATGCGCCTTCATAGCCTTGCGACTGAGATGATCAATAAAATAACCGGTATATCCCTTCAATCTCGGAGTATGTGCCAACCGGACAACAATCCAACGTCCAGCGGGTGCCTGCCAGGTCAACGTATCGGTGGTAGCATTCAGTTTATCAGTGAGAATATGAATGCTCTCGGGCGGCACCGGTTTATGAGTGGGCCTGCCATCCTTATCAAAGGCATATTCCGGCACGGCAAAGACGGCTATATCATGATAATATACCGGTGATCCATCCGACTTTAAAAATTTCGAATACTTTGACTTACCGCGTGGCAGTTTAATGGAGACCTTTTTTCCACCCTCAACCGGTGTACGGGTGTGAACCAGCTCCTGCTGCGCCAGCTCGGGATTGAGATTCGTAGTGGCGCAGCACCCTCCGGAACCGAGAACCAGACCGCCCTCCAAACCGAGCCGGTGTGCCTCTTTAAAAGCAAAGCGCATCTTGGCACGCCAGGCGGGGTTCGGGTCGGCCATCCCTCCATAGCTATAAACATAAAATCCGCCCACGCCCTGTTCGGCCAGTCCCTCAAGATCACGCGTGATCGCCGCCTCGGTAACATCGAGTTTAGCGCCCCTCTCATGCATATTATCCAGAAACCACCAGACATGAGGCTTCGCGGAAGCAAATCCCTGACCGTCAGGGAGCTGCGTTTGCGCCGCCGCGCAGATTCCACAGAAAAGGAATACCAGAATACAAAATGGTCTAATTTTAATTATCATCAAATATAACTCTAAGTATTGTAAAATCTTTTGCACAGCCGAGGCCCGTAGACCTCGGTTTTTCGTTCAAATCACATGAAAAATTTTGCAGTTCTGTTAGATCAGTACACCATGATCAAAGTGCCCTTCGGTGAACTGTACAGCGTTCCCGCTCCCATAACAAACTCAGGACAGGTGGCGCTGTTTATTGCGCCGCTCACTGTTTCACCGTCATAACGGACAACACCGGTCGATTGCATGCCACTGAAATTCAAGAGGAGTTTAGCACCGGAGGCAATTTCCAGCGTTGTATCTGTCGCTAATAGCGACCAGTCAGCGTCCACCTCCACTTTTTTAACTGAAACCGCATCAATCAGAGAGGTACGATCCACACCGGCCAGCTGCCCCTGCAAACCGATCTCATAAGCGCCGGTCTCGGCAATGTCGAAAAGAAATTCATGGCGACGGTACTGGTCGTCAAATGTCTCGACATATCCAATGGTGTTGGTCACACCGTTACGGGCAATCCACGCTTTAATCGGGTTGCGCCCTCTGGAAGCTCCATCACTGGGCCTGAATCTGGAGATGGCGTGGAAAGCCAGACGGTAGGTTCCGACCTCCGCAAAAGTAACACTCTGTTTCGCATATCCTGTCTGGTAGATCCGGCAGCGGCAAGGACCGTCAAAGGTGTTTATTCCGAACTGGTAACCCCAGTTGCTTTGCTCAGCCGCTGTCGTCGCGTAAACGATCGGACCATAACTGCTGTTGATGACAATATTCCATCCGTTAGTGGTCCAGCTCGGAGTGTCCCCCTCCTCAAAGCTTCCGTTGACGATCAGGTTGGCCGTATTGACTCTGGCAATCCGGAGATCATCAATCAGCATGATACACTGCTCGGCCTTACCGCTCAACTGCAGGGTCTGCGGCACATTCACCTCTGATAGCGGCACAGTGAACGGCCCGATAATTTTTGTATCATACACATCGCTCGCGGTTGCAATCGTTTGCGTGACACAACCGCTGATCGAAACGGTCAGCTCAGAGGCAGCGCTTGGGTCGGTGTGACTGAAACGGGTCCGAGCCACAGACATCGAAAGGGTGTACTCGCCCGCTTCAGGAAACCTGATCGTCGTAGAAGCAATCCCGTCACTGTACACATAGAGATTCCTGCGGCCGTAATCCTGCAGACTGCAAGCGGAGGAACCATCGATGACCCGGGGCACCGACAGGTCGAACACAGAAAACAGCGTTCCCTGGCATTTGATATTCACGTACCCGCCGCCGCCGCCGCTGGAAAAGGCCCAGTCCGTACCGCTCGCACTTGAGAAAATCATCGTTTTGGCAGCAGAGGAGCTACCCGCCACACATTCAAAACAGGCATTGGAAACAATATTCAGCGAGGGCTCTGTTTCTACAAGGTCCAGATGAAAATCGTCCAGTGCTGAAGCATAATCACTCGTCCCTGAAACCGTTTTCAACAACAGTGTATGAGATCCAGCCGCGAGCCAGGGCAACTGATACCGATACTGCTGCCAAACCGTCGCAAACGTCGGCACGGTTGCCACGCGGGTTGCCCCGTCAACAATGATGTCGAACATATGCCCGTCTTTAGCCCCACTCATGTACTTTCTTCCTGAGGCCAGGAAAGAGAGCGCATACACGCCGCCGACAGGCAGGTTGATCGTCGTTTGAATGTTTCCACGTTTCTTTAACAACAGAAATGAGGTGCCGTCCGGTGTGGGATAAGGCAGGAGCGGATTACCCAGATAGTACCATTGGCTGTCGGCCATCAGACGAACCGAACTTGAATCAATCAGGTCGGCAGTCCAACCGCCGATCGTCTGTCCATCCGTAAAAACCGTGTTTTCCGTAACGAGTCCCTCAAAAGTCGGATTGGGAATCGTACCACGCATCTCAGTCGGCCAGCTGGCCGCCAGCGGCTGGGCGATCTGCAGCAGCCCCTGTTCAACCGTGACCGTTACATTATCCGGCACACTTGAAAGAATGAGTTCATGGTCACCGCTTTTAACAATACTGCCTGCATCAGCCGCACCTCGCGTGACAACAAAACCGGTGCTGTCATAGGAGTTGCCGGCAACGGCATCAAGCGCCACGGGATAACGGGCATCAAGCGTTCCATCCGCCAGCTGCAAGGAACCATTGAACGCCGGAAGTTGAGTGTCGCTATCAACAGGAAGTTTAACTGTTGAAGAGCATTGTTTAATAAAAACGCCATCCCCCTTCAGCTGCATGGTCTGCGTGCCACTGACCACGCTCTCCACGACCGAAGTGGCGCCTTTAGCCATACTGAATGCAGCGGGAGAGTGCGGCACACGCGAAAACCATTTCTGCCACAGATAGTGCTCAACCTGAACTCTCTCTCGCTCGGTTAGACGTTCTGTAAAAACCAGCACCTCGCACAGGCGGTCACCGCCGACACGTGCTCCGGTTCCGGGAAAGAGATTACGGCAATTGAAAAAGTTCCCCGCATTGGCAGGACGGCAGCCCACCTCCACATCCAGCAGCTGATACCCGCGTTTGACAGGCTCTGTCGATCCATCCACCTGTTTGCGATCCAGAAAAGTGCGACCGGTCCGTACTGCCGTCGCAACATAGCCATTACCGCTCTGTTCCCAGATTGCACCTTCGGCACCTGTTGCAGAACCGTAATCATCCTTATAGAAATCAAACGGATACGTGGTTGAGTTCGACTCGGTAATACCAAAAATAAAACCATAGGAATCATGCGCCCCGTGAACGGCAAACACATGCTGTACTGTGTTGAAATGCTTTGGTGATGAATCAGGGTTCTGCCAAGCCATCCAGCGGCCACTATGATATCCGCCGAACCAGAGATAGGGCAGAGTATCGTCCAATCCCGCCCCGGTTGCCATATATTCCGGCACCGCATTGGTGAAATTCACCTGACTGACAGCCCGCAGATACTGATACGGTGCGGCGGTATCCGGCTCACGCACATCCAGCCACTGTGAAACGTTATAATTTCCATTGGACAATGTATAAATCACATTCGTAGTGGCATCCACCCAGAATGCAGCCTTGGCAAGTACTGCCGCAGGAGCGTCAGCCAGATCCATCAGCCCCGAGCCATTGGATGTAATTAATGCCGTGCCGGCAAGAACATCCCACTGACACCGACTTCCACTGAACAGATCTTCCGTTGCAATCGACAGACTACCTGTACCAACCTTGCGCAACTTCCCTTCAACAAGGATTGTATCTGAAACAACCTCATTAATATTATTATTACCTGTAGTAACAATCTCACGCAGACCAATTACATCAGACAACTCTCCTCGTACTGCCGGAACTGAAACACAAGATATTACCAACGACAAAAAAAACGAATAACGTACTTTCATGATCTATACTCCTGATAGTATTTTACGACAACAACATATTACTCATTCAACGATTACTTCATTATTCACTAAAAATGATAATTAATAAATAGCATTAATGATTATTATTTTAACATTTTCGCTTGTATATATTATCCAATAAATGATAATTATTTAATAACAACAATATTAATTGGGGTTCACTAGCATCCCATAGGAATGCAGGAATTCAGGTTCATAGTTTTTCGTAGATGGATAGAAGGAGCCTCAACGTTCTGCCCACGGAATTATTCAAACAGCTCAGTATTTGCTAGTCAGAGAGTGCTATATGCCCAAACCTAAATTTTTCTCAAAATATTATCAAGACACACCAATCCTGCGGGAGTGGCCCTTTCGAGTCCGCTCGCTTGGCTACAACCGCTATGATCCTCACACAAAAGTTCCCTCCGGGATGCATCCGGACGATCACCTCTTTTCATGGGAACACGGTCGCGTTCTACCGACAATAACTCTTGTTCATGTTGCGGGAGGCAAAGGACATTTCCGATCAGAGCCATCAGGCACTCTCGCGATGCCCCGCAACTCAATCCTGTTTGTCCATCCTGGAGTTCGTCATGCCTATGGACCAAACAAAAAAACCGGCTGGGACGATCAATGGGTCGAAATGGATGCCGTCAGAGCCCTGCCTCTCATGCAGCAAAGTGGAGTAACTCCTGAAAACCCTATCAAGGTCCTCAGTGCCGCCCCGCAACTTTCGTTAATGTTTCAAGAGTTGTTTGATCTCTCACAGGCAGAGGAATTTGGCACGGAACAGAAACTGGCAGCGTGCACTTACCGGATTATTACCCATGCGCTGACGCTCTGGCAAAGTCATGCACCGCTGGCAAAGAACTTTGCTGTTGTGGAACGGATGCGACAATATATGCTCTCTGATCTGGCGCATACTCCGTCAATCGCCACCGCCGCCAGCAAGGCCGGACTAAGTGCCTCCCGCCTGCGTGTAATCTTCAAAGAGGCCACTGGTCTCTCACCCAAACAGTTCCAGCTTGAGGCACGTATTGACCGTGCGGAACGACTTCTAACGGACAGCACGCTGTCCATAGGCCATATATCTGATCAGACTGGATTTGAATCTGTTTATCATTTTTCACGACAATTCAAACGCATGCGGGGAGTCTCCCCCCTACACTATCGCACTAGCCAATCTTCTCTGAAAACAGAATAGCCCCGGCCAAAAGCCGGGGCTGCTTGTAAACAGATCCTTCCTTTACACAATTCTGTGCATCGGAATTTTAAATATCGTAAACAGGATTATTTAGACCGACCATTTACCGCGATAACCACCCTCGCGTGTAAGCCAGTTCTTATTACCGGTTCCATTGGCAAAGATATTTTTCGCAGGATTCCAGTCAAAACCTGAATCCCGGACATAAGAGATGTTGCAGAGATGACAGAGAACAGCAGCGCGAGCGCCGACGACCTCATTGGAGCAGGCTTTTTTGCGTGACTTGACACAGGTGACAAAGTCAGCTGGATGGCCGCCCTTAGTCTTGTAAAGCTTTGTCTTGTATGTGCTGTCGGTCAGGAATGCTTTGCGGGCTTTTGTCACTGCGCCGGCAAGAGAGCCTCCATCTTCTTTTTTGGTAAAGCGTGAGATCAACTCGTCACCGTGCTTCATCTCGAACTTTCCGCGGTTAACCGAAACAGTACCCTCGGTGCCGTAGAAGACAGTGCCGAATGTTGAGAAAGGTTTGTGCGTCAATTTAACACCGTTACCGAACTCAAGCACAGCACCGGACTGAGCACGGCCACCATATGCCGCATTGGCCTTTTCTTTTGCGCTTGGCACAGCCTTAGTGACTTTAACCGGGCCGCTATCATCCATGCCGAGTCCCCACTGGGCTATATCAAGATGATGGGCACCCCAGTCACCGCAATATCCGGAGCCGAAGAGGTCATCCATGCGCCAGACCATCGGGTAGAAGGTATGCACACCACGCGGAGCCAGCTTGTCGTTGTACTTGACCAGAGGCGCGCCACCGCACCACATATTAAAGTCCAGACCAGGCTCCATCACAATATCTTCTTTGGGATCAAAGTGCGGACGGGAGGGGCCACCGAAATTACAATCTACATGGGTGATTTTGCCAATACCGCCATTGCGAACTATTTCCGCTGCGCTACGGAATTCAAAGGCAGACCGCTGCATAGCGCCAGTCTGAAGAATACGGTTATATTTCTTTGCCGCATCCATGACAGCAGTAGCTTCATTAATGGTATAGGTCAAAGGTTTTTCGCAATAGACATCCTTACCGGATTTCATTGCGGCAATACTGATGTAGGCATGCCAGTGATCCGGTGTAGCAACACAGACCATATCAATATCTTTACGGGCAATCACCTCACGAAAATCGCTATAGCTCTTACAATTTCCCGGAGTGCCTTTATCAGCATGTCCCTTGTAAAAACCATCGACTCTTTTTACGCCATCTTCACGGCGTGTTTTATCAACATCACAGATGGCGACAACGGTGACATCCTGGTGAAGAAAATTATTTAAAAGACCGCGGGCCTGAATACCCATTCCGATAAAAGCCATACTCAGCTTATCGTTCGGTTTAGTCTCAGCCGCCCAGATTTTGGAAGGCAAGATAAAAGGTACACTTGCTAGAGAAGCCCCCTTTAGAAAATTTCTGCGTGATGCTATCATAATTCCCCTTATTTTCATGGTTTCACAAATACCGTAATAAGTTGATTAAAATACCATTTATCAGCACTCTCCGCAAGGTCCAAGAAATCAAATAATCGACCTCATATAATCGAAAAACCCAGCAGTTTGATTAAACTACCGGGCTGAAATTTTTAACGGGAGTCAGTACTGACTCTCGTTAGACAGAAGCAAAACGACACTAATAAATCAGAATTATAGAGCCAAACTTCTCTGGTCTGTAAACAATATCAAGACAAGACATATAGCGGGTAGCATGCTCCTTCGAAGCAAAGTCATCCGAAGACGGGTGATCATCCGTTCGGTACAACACAAGAGAAAGAACTCCATCCGTATCCGCACGTATGGCCGACAGCAGATCAGGATCAGAGAACTTAACCGTTGTATTCTGATCACTCTCGGTAATCAGAAAACTCCCGACAGCAGCTCCACCGTAGAGCTTGCTGAAATCCAGGTTTTCTTCATTAAGTTCACTCCCGATATCGGATACTCCATTCGTAAACGTGAGCTCGTCAAAGGTCTCAGCCGTAGCATCTTCACCTATGACTGCAACGTAGATATAGTGATTGGTGCCGATTCCTTCGTTGAGCAGGTCGATTTTCAGAGTGGCATTGGTCAGAATCATTCCTTCCAGATCAGAGAGAGCCGAGATATCGAAGCGAAGGAAGACACTGCGATCAAGCCCAGACGGCGATTCCGTAAGATCATTCTTGACGCGAAGCGTTGTGTTAGTACCATAAGGCGCACCATCGTCATTTCTCCTGATGTAGGTATCCCCCACGACCAGACTGACAACATGTGACGGCTCAGTAGCAGAGACTGGGGGTCCATCTCCTGTTGGTGCAGAAAGCGTATTCAGCTGGAACACCCAGGCATCCAGCGCGGCACCATCCTCTCGCTGGGTGAACCGCAGGGTATAAACACCCTGAGTCGGGATAAGCCACTCAGCATCATAGCCAGAGGCACCAGCATCATTAACTTCTGGCTCACAGGAGCTACTCCAGGGTGTCGTGGCAAAATTGCCATCCACCGACCCTGCTACTTCATACCAATCCGCAATTGCATTGGTGGGACTACCGTAGACCCCTGTACTGCCATCCTTAAGCTCCACAATATCAAGAAACATCGAATCGGAACTGCCGGAAGTACTGGTATCAGTGAAATTTCCCTCTCTGCGAAGGTACAACCGATAGGTACCCGGATTATCGATCTGCATTTTATAAAACACCTCGGGCGGATTATTAGGAGAACCAGGGGATGCGTTATCCGGCAGTAACTGAATATAGGCACCGCCACGGGCATTGGTTATGGTGCCGGCACCGGCACTTTCATCGGGAACTGTAAACCAGCCATTGGTGACGCTCTTGGAATAAAGCGTAGTTCGGCTGGAGAAAAGTTCACCCTCTCCCACTACCATACCATCATCTGCATAGTAAATCAGATCGGCCCGTGCATCGCTAAGGGTAAAGCCCCCAAGCAAGACGACAAAAGCGAAAATAATAAAACGAGAGTGATTTTTATATTTTGTCATATGCATTTAGACTCCTCTATTGTAATTTCAAAATAACAAGGTGCATATTACCGTAAATAATTATTTACGACAACCAACTTTTTCGGGGGGGGGGGGGGCGACC
>JAQIBS010000002.1 GCA_027858965.1 Kiritimatiellia bacterium | reverse complement strand
TAGCCGCAACCAAATTTTTTGACAGAATTAACAGGATATTACTGCTCCAAGGATTATTTCTCACAGAGTCACAGAGAACACGGAGAGAAAACCACTAAAGATATTACTCTGTGAACTCTACTGCCTCTGTGAGAGATAAAAAACGTACAGAAAAAACAAGAAAATGAATGATAGTAGTACATAGAGCGCAAAGATGGACTCGCAATGGATAGTGTCATAAAAGTTTTTGTTTCATCTGGAGGGACGGTGGCCCACCGTCCGCGGTCCCAGGGCCTGGGACCCTCCACTCTGCAACTCTGTGAGAGATAATTCATGGCGCAGTAATATCCTGTTAATCCTGTCTATCCATGTTAAATTTTTATTGGGTTGCCTGCCTGTGCGTTGCACGCAGACAGGCGGCTATGCTGCGCTGTGTTCTTTGTGGATAATGGTCGTAATTATTTTCGCGTCATTCGCGTCACTGCGCACTTATCTTTGCGGTGTAATCAGAACATCAAGCAGCATCTTGCCGCTCTCCGGCGCAATGGTCGTAAAGGTAATCATCTTGTAGTTTTTGTTAGGGGAGTCCCATTCGTTACGCGGTTTGGCTGCATCAATGATCTGCCAGCGGGCTGAGCTGTCGTGTTTGAGTGTTAGCTTGAGGGTTTTCCCTCTTTCAGTCAGTGTGATTTCCTGAGTATCGCTTGGGTTGACCTTTGCTCTTGTCATCATTCCCCAGCGCACTTTAGCCCCGGGTTTGAGTCCTTCGATGCTGTCTGTGATCTGAACTTCCCCGGAGGAAAGTAATCGGCCGGAGCGGATGATTTTTGATGCCTGATCTTTATAAACGGGTGTCAGGTCGATCACTGTTTCTGCATTAGAGCCGCCCTTGAATGAGATCAGGGTGGCACGTCCTTTTGCATACTGGAGCTTGCCGTCAATTACAAGTGTGTTGTGGCTGAAGTTGCTGAGTCTGAAGATGGTCCAGCGGTCGGAATCCTGCTTGTTACTCCATAGGTTCATGCCGCGTTCTTCAATTCCATTGTAGCCCTGTGCGCCCAGATCCCAGGCCCAGCGTATGCCGGCATAATCAAGCACAAATGAACCGGCATCCATGTGACCATGCGGACCGGAGGGGGATCCGCCTTTGAACCCCACGAAAAGCGCTTTGTCGTTATCCCAGGATGTACGATGAACCGTGATAACATCTTTGCTCTCCGCTGACCAGTGCAGCGGACTCTTTATTGTTAAATCAGCAGGGGGAGTCTGCAGCCAGAGCATTCCGATGGCCCATAGACGGTTGCCACCACGCCGGGATGGCTTTGATTTACAATATTTCTTAAAGGCATTCAGTTCAAAATACTTGAGAATATCCGGACGGTTGTAGTGCTTGGCAAACCACCATAAAGTCGGGTCGGTACTGCGACCAGATCCTCCATCGGCATAGTTGAAGGTCTGACCGGAGGGGCCGGTTACGATATTCATGTAATCCAGGGTCTCTTCAAATCCAGGAAGTTTGCTCAGCCCGAAATCTGTATTCAGGTGGCTGAACAGCATGTCGAGAGCAAGGACATTGAAGTCGGTTCCGTAGGTCCAGTATCCGGGCCCCTCAGGGTAGGCCCCGTTAGGATTAAAGGCCTTCATGGGGCGTGGTAGATTTTTTATGGCGCGGTGGATGATGAATGCGGATATGGCGGGATTCCGATCAAGTGTGGCCAGAGCCCCGGCCATCATTCCGGCGTGGCAAACCTGCCCCCAGTTGTTACCGGCCTTTACCCAGCCTGTGACTTTAAGTGAGTTTTTGAGACCTTTCTCAAGGATGGCCTTGTATATGATTTCACGTGATTCAGGATCGAGATCGTGATAGAGCCAGTCGTATCCAATGGCTATTGCCAGAGTCATCTCAGCCACATCGAGGTAGTGTGAGGGGTTCCAGTCAGAGAATGAAGATGCGGCGAGAAGCTCGGCTTTGCAACGCTCCAGATAGGCCTTGTTGCCGGTCAGCTGGTAGGTCATGGCCAGGGTGGTTACTCGGTAGAGAACGCCGCGACAGACTCCCAGAAGGCGGCGGCCCTGTTTGATGCGTTCAAGTGGTTTTGCTTTGAGCAGCTGGTCACTGTCGGCTTGCAGCCGTTTCAGTGCGGTTTTACCAATTTCTGTTTGCAGGGTTTCGTTGCGCACTCTTTCAAAATCGGCAGCTGTTCCGAACAGGGTTGGATGAACAGGCTTGATTTGGCTGACCATGTTGGAGATGGTTGTGAGAGAAACTGTCAGGGCCTCAATCTTTGATTCTGCGAAAGCACCGCTTGTGCAAAAGCAAAGAGCAAAGAGCATGGCGCAGAGCGTATGGCGTTTTAAAATGTGTATGTGTGTGGTTGACTGCATTTGTTATTCCTGCTTGGGCTGTGGCTCTATGGCCATATGTGTTGGTTTGCGATTCAAGTGCTATTTGTCCGCACTAATGCACTAACGAACTAATGAACTAACGAACTTATTCAGGCTTCTCCGACGGATGATCAAACTGGGCCACTTCGCAGGGCATTCGTTTCGAGAGAATGCCGATCAGGAAGCGTACCCCGTACACAATGTGGGTAGCCATGACCCCCAGCCATGTAACAATCCACATCCGTGGTCGCAGAGAAAATGAAGAGATAAAGGTTATTAAAAGGTAGAATGTGACAGCGCCGCAATACGTCCATTTGAACAGGGGATGAATAAAGCAAAGCGGCGCTCCCGCTACCAGACCGATCACAAAGAAAGTGGGGACTAGATAGCTGAGCTTGAAGGATGTCTCAGGGTAACGCTTTGCAAAGTAGCCTCGGTGGAGAGCGTAACGTCCGATTTGACGTAGATGGGCACTGAAAAGCTCGCGGCGATGGTGGTAAACCACAGCCCAGGGGTCGTAAACAATGCGCTTTTTTTCGCCGATCACAATGTTGGAACAGAGAATGGTGTCTTCGCCCGGCCAGAAATCGGTGCTGTAGCCGCCGATCTTTTTGAGCAGCGAGGTGCGGACAAACAGGTTGCAGCTTGGGTAGTCATCCACATTGGATCTCACGCGGTCGCCAACATAACGATAACGGAAGTTACCTGATACAAGAGTGTTTGCATAAACTTTTCCGCCGGCATGCGCCATGAAAGAGTCGCCCGGTGGGGTTTCGCCTGGTCCGCCCACTCCACCTACATCAGGGTTGGCGAAATATTTAACGGCGTATTGCAACCAGTTGGGAACTGGATAGGCATCATCATCCAGAAAAGCGACGATCTCCCCTTTGGCTGCTTCAATGCCCGTGTTGCGCTTCTCGGCAGGGCGGGTTTTGCCCGTCGGGATGATTTTGAGGTTGAGATTGCTTTCTATATGGGCCTCTGCATCAGGCAGGACAATCACCTCAAAGTTAGCGTAGCTCTGTTTTTCAAGGGCGTTAAGGCACTCTGTTAGATAGGCTGAGGGTGCCGGGCAGGCAATCACAACCGATATTATTGGCGGTTTTTCAAAAGGAGGTGGTACCTCTACGCTCTGATAGTATTTGAGAATACGGGTGCGATAGAAGATAGCCAGCGTGTCAATCATGACCTGCTTGATATTTTTCCATGATAAACAGCCGATTTTTTGTCCGAACTGCATCAGGATAGGGGCCTCCGCAACCGTATATCCCTTTGAGTGAGCGATCGAGAGAACCTCCAGGTCAAAGGCAAAGGCCTTGACCAGCATCCTGGCAAATGACCATTGAAGTGCTTCGCGTCTGAAGAGTTTCATCCCTGTTTGAGTATCTGATACCGGCAGACCCACCAGTATATAAACGATCGAATAATAAATGGCCGAAGAGAGACGGCGGTGCCAGGGATAATCAATGGTTGATTGCGGATGCCGTTTGGAACCAATGACTATGGATGCCTTTTTGTTGTCCATTATGTCGAAAAAGGTGGATATCCGTTGGGGTGAGAGGTCCAGGTCTCCATCTAGCAGCAGAATGTGAGAGCCGTGGGAGGCCTCAAATCCTCTTTTCAGGGCATTTCCCTTGCCTGTATTGATTTTGACAAAAACCGGATGGATATCATCGGGGTGTTTTTCAGCTGCTCGTTTGATGGCGTTGGCTGTTCCATCTCTGCTGCCGTCATCGACAGGCAGAATTTCAAAGGGAATATGGTTATTTAAGAGCGAATGAACCAGCTCAATATTATGTTCAATCTCATTTTCCAGAGTGTAAGCAGGCATTATAATGCTCAAGCAACCCTTAGGACCGAGGCATTGTTTGGCTGATTTCCACAAGATGTGGCTATTTTTCTTTTTGTCTGCTTTCAAAAATCTTTCTCTCTTTTACATACTTTTACATAAAATGTAAAATAATTTATTCAGATGGTATAAGAGCGCTTTTCTCTTTCTGGAATTTGTTGTACTATAATAAATGAGGTTTGTGTAGAAACCAATCTAAAAATGAGACAAATTGCTTAGTTTATTTATAAGGATGAATAAATGTTGAGATTTTTACTATGTATGGGAGTCATAGCTCTGCTTATTAGCGCGGGATGTGGCAAGGTGGGAGTAGCCGAATTTGAAGAGAAAGAGCGTGGTAACGCTCTTTTTAGTCAGGCTGTCACCACTGAAAAAAGCGGCGATGTTGATGGTGCGATTAAATTGTATAAGCAGGTGATGATTGATGAACCTAAAGCTTATTCCGCCCATTTTATGTTGGCGACTCTGTTGCAGGATCATTCAGAGGATTATATCGGTGCGATTTATCATTATAATCGCTATATTGAGCTTCAGCCGAAATCAGAGAAGGTTGCATTGGCTAGACAGCGTATTAAGATATCCGAGCATTTGCTTGCCCCGCGTATTCTGATGAGCGTTGGCGATACTGCCAAGGGCATATCACAAGCTCATCTTTTGAATCAAAATACGAGGTTGAATGGTATTATTGCCAATATGGAAGGAGAAAAGTCCAAGTTGCTGGAGCAGGCGCAGATCACCGATGAGATGCTTAAGGATCTCTCCGCAGAGAATGACAGGTTGCGTAAAATTGTGGATAAAATGCGGGGTGACAGCATTGTTGACGCTCCTGATAGTTCTGTTATCGAGCGTGTTAAAGGGGAACAAAGCTCTGAAAAATATAAAAAAATAAGATTTAGTAAAACGGAGTTGGATTCTCTGCGTCGGGAGGCGGCGGCTATGAAGGTTGGTGAATCTCTAGAGCCAGTCAAGAAGCCGATGGTTAAGGTGCCCTCTGTTAAGTCTGTACTTGAAAAGGTTCAGACCCGCTTGACCGGTGATGAAGTGGCCCGGAAAAAGGCTGAG
Organism: Kiritimatiellia bacterium; assembly: GCA_027858965.1. Taxonomy (GTDB): domain Bacteria; phylum Verrucomicrobiota; class Kiritimatiellia; order RFP12; family UBA1067; genus M55B167. The sequence continues at coordinate 4,635 of JAQIBS010000002.1, read as the reverse complement.
GCTGATAAAGCGGTTAGGGAAGCGGCCAAAGAGGGGGATTTATCTGAGTTTTCTCTCTTTAAAACGCTAAATGGTAAGAAAAAAGTGAAGACACCCGTCAGCGAGCGTACGTATGTTGTTCAGCCAGGTGATACCTTGATGAGAATTGCAACCCGTTTTTATGGAGATCCCGTTAAATGGAAGAAGATCCGCAATGCTAACCGGGCGGAGATTGATCCTGACGGAAGAGTGAGAGCAGGGCAGATTATTTTAATCCCGCGTTAGGATATGGGATATATGAAAGATAGACGATTTACAAAAACCAGTGATTCAAATGTTTTTGTCGGCAATGACAGATTAAGGAACAAGGTCTCTTGGCGTCTGGATGTTGATCGCAATGTGGATTTAGTGAGTGGAACGGTGAATAGTCGTTTCTTTTTGAAAAGACGGCGTAGTAAACCATCAGGATATCGCAATAGATTATTTCATTACATTGCCGCCGGCGGAATGAGGCAGTTGAAAAGAACCACTGTTGATGACCTGATTGAGTTTCGTAAACGTAGGTTTGTGGTTTGGATGATATTGCTTACAATATTATGGGTGGTGTTTTATCTGCTGCCTAGCGTTTAGGGTGCGGTTCGTGCGGATGACGTTTACTACATCTGTGAAAGTCAGGTGAGTCACTTGGTCGTGAGTCGTGCGTCAAAAAATATTGAGAGGTCGGTGACCTATGCGAAAGAGAGGATTAATACATAACATGAGATTGCACTATTTTGTATTCGCAGGTTTTACGGTGCTTTTTGTTTCAGGGTGCTCTTCGCCTCTCTTCGAGGGATCAATCTTTGACCAACGCGGGAATGAACGTAATAAGAATGATCTGGCACAAATTAAGATCACCTCAGAGATGACCAACATTGAGTGCCAAAGACTATCTGAGCAAATCGATGCGCTTAACCGCAATCAGCAACTTATTGATAATCGCCTGAGAAATATTGAATCTCAGCTTAGTTCGGGTAATCAGACTCAAAAGGAGGTTGCGGTACTCCGTCGTGAAATTGAGAGTGTGCGTTCAAACCGTGAACAGTTGCGGTCGCAAATCACCGAGGACCTAGCCACTAAAATTGAGAAGGTTGCCGCAAAACAGCAAAGGGCCATTCAGAACTCTCAGCGTCCGGTAGCATCTTCAACCGCAGGTAGCCCGAGTGCGGCAAGTGGCTCTGGTTATGAACACAAAGTTGAACGTGGTCAGACCCTTTCCGAAATTGCGCGTGGTTATAACACCACGGTTAGTAAAATTATTAAAGCTAATAACATTAAGAACGCCGCCAATATTCGCGTGGGGCAGACTTTGTTTATCCCTGACTAAAGCTGCTTTCAGCCGTAACCAAACTGAACCTGCGTGATATGCAAATCTTTTCTCACTTATTGAATAGTTGAGTGATATGCATCGCAGCTTTAGAAAAAAAAGCTACGCGTTTTAAGCAACATTGGCAATCCTGTCAGAAAATATAGGCACTGCCTTGTTGTGCTTAATTTTCTGTGCCACCGACAACATGTCTTGCCCTTCGGTGAAGGGCCTAATTAAAGGAAAAATTATGTCGTTTCCAGATGTGAGATTGCGCAGATTGCGCCGTACTCCGGCTCTGCGCCGGATGTTTGATATTACACCTCCGCCACCATCAAAATTTATCTGGCCGGTTTTTGTGGTTGAAGGAAAAAACCGCTGCGAACCGATTGAATCGATGCCCGGACAGTGTCGCTATTCGATTGATCAGCTTCTTAAAGCTCTTGAGCCTGTTGTGAAACAAGGCATTGGTGGTGTGCTTCTTTTTGGGCAGACCGAAGGTGAGAAAGATGCCGGTGGTAGCGGCGCCTATGATGACGGAGGAGTTGTGCAACTTGCAATTCCATTAATTAAACGCGCCTTTCCTGATTTGATTGTGATCAGCGATGTTTGTCTCTGCGCCTATACCGATCATGGCCACTGTGGTCCCTTGTTGAGAGATGGCAGTGTTGATAATGATACCGCTATTGAGTTGCTGGCAAAGGTGGCGGTCTCGCATGCCGGGGCGGGTGCCGATATCGTTGCCCCCAGTGCCATGATGGATGGACAGGTGCTCGCCATTCGCGATGCTCTCTCCGATGAAGATTTGAATAACACATTGCTGATGTCATATTCAACGAAGTTTGCTTCCGCAATGTATGGTCCGTTTCGTGATGCTGAAAACTCATCACCCTCCGCTGGTGATCGCAAAGGCTATCAGGCCTCCTATGGCAATTTGCGGGTAGCGCTGCGTGAGTCGGAGCTGGATGAAGATGAAGGTGCCGATATTCTGATGGTTAAGCCTGCGCTCTTCTATCTGGATGTCCTGGCCAAACTGCGTGAGTGCACTGATCTGCCGGTTGCCGCTTATAATGTCAGTGGTGAGTACAGCATGCTTGTGGCTGCGGCTGACCGGGGCTGGGGGGATTTGAATGCAATGGTGCGTGAGTCTTTGATGGCTTTGGAACGTGCCGGTTCTGATATGTTTCTTTCATATTGGGCACCACGTTATAATGAGATCTTTGAAGGGTGAAGAGTGAAGAGTGAAGAAGTTCTAAAGTGCGCGAGTTCTAAAGTGCGCGAGTTTAGGCTCATGGGTGAAGAGTGAAGAGTGAGGTTTGAAGTTAGAAAATGGCTGACTTATCCTGCGTCGTGCGTCATTGGGTCGTGAGTCAAAATTAAAAAAGGAAGATGAAAATAATGAATAAAAAATTTATTTCAAGACGTAACATGCTGAAACATCTGGGGATTGGCGGAGCTGCCGGAGTGGGGCTTGTCGCTACACAGGGATTTGCCGATCAGGCAAGCGTTGGTGATCCTGCCCGAAAAGGTTTTAACAGCCGTATTGACAACATGGATAAGACCACTGTAGATCCGCCCTCGCCCTATATCGAAAATGGTAAGGTTATCCAGCCGGCTCGTGAACTGCCCGTGTTTCATAAGGCGGATGTTGTGGTTGTCGGTGGCGGAGCGGCCGGATTTGCCGCAGCTGTGGCCTCGGCTCGTGCCGGAGCCAAAACTGCGCTGGTTGAGCGTAGCGGTTCTCTGGGTGGACTTTGGACCAATGGAATGGTGCTGATTGTAATCGGAACCAGTACTAAAGATGCCAGTGGTTATAAATTGGTGACTCGAGGAATCTGTGAAGAGTTTATGCAGCGTCTTGAGAAGATGGGCCCGAATGCCATTACGAAAAGAGGTGGCGGTGCCTGGCAGCCGACTGTTGATCCTGAGGCAACTAAGGTGTTGATGGATGAGATGATCAAAGAGGCCGGTGTGGATATGTTCTTCCATTCCTGGGGCGTGGATGTCATCAAAACCGGCAATAATGTTCAGGGTGTTATTTTTGAGAGTAAAGAGGGCCGTCAGGCCATTATAGCCAAGGCTGTTGTAGATGGTTCAGGTGATGGCGATATCTACCACCACGCCGGTGCAGGTTATCAGCAGATCTCTCATGGAATGGGATTTGTTTATCGGTTGGGTAATGTAGACCGGATTGACAAAACTAAGATTCCTGATGGAAAAAAGGTTAAAATTCATGCTAATGAACCTGTCCGATCCGTCCGCTGGTGTAATAACCTTGGTCCGAGAGGTAATGGACTGGATGTGCGTGAACTCTCCAAAACGGAGATGATGCACCGCAAGTCAGCCTGGGACTATACTGAACGTATGCGTAAAACACCTGGTTATGAAAAACTTTTCCTGATGAGCACCTGCACCGAGATCGGCGTGCGGGCTACGCGTCTGCTAGACGGCGTTAAAAAAATCAGTAAGAAGACCGCCGTTGCCAGCACAAAGTATGAGGATACTGTAGCTGTTTCCGGTGATGACAGGTTGAAGAGTCCTGAGTTTGCCATTCCTTACGGGGCGCTGCTTCCTAAGAATGTTGATAATGTGATTGCTGCCGGTCGCTGTATCTCCTGTGCTCCCGATCTGATCGATCGAGTGCGGTTGATTCCTGTCTGCGTGGTTACAGGCCATGCCGCTGGTGTGGCCGCCGCATTGGCAGCCAAGGGCGGGGTTGCAGCGAGGGATGTGCCGGTGCAGGAAATCCAGAAGGTTCTCAAATCACAGGGCGCGTATCTGGGGTAAGAGGGCGGTGGCAAAGGGGTGCAGGGGCCGCGGACGAGAGGACGGCGGCAAAGGGGTGCAGGGGCCGCGGACGAGAGGACGGCGGCAAAGGGGTGCAGGGGCCGCGGAGGAGCTTTTTGCCCCGCTTCGCGGGGACGGCTGCGCCTCAAACATCAAAGTCCGCTTGACCCTGCACCCCCTTGCCTTGGAGATTATGGGTGGGGAGCTTCGCGGGGGACGGCTGCGCCTCAAGGCTCAAAGTCCGCTTGACCCTGCACCCCCTCGCCTTGGAGATTATGGGTGAAATCGGCATCGCTATCGGTATCGCTATCGGTATCGCTATCGCTATCGGTATCGGATTGTGAATTTACATTCGCTCCATTCATCACTCATAATTCATCACTCATCATTCATCACTCGCCACTTGGTGCAGGGTGCAGTCAGGACATAGGTAACACTTGAGGTTCAGGACATAGGTTACACTCTTACGTTGTTACTTGTCAATTTTCAGCCCTCAAGCTGCGTACTTTAAAGTTATCAATAGA